>LJTR01000420.1 GCA_001303465.1 Phycisphaerae bacterium SG8_4 | reverse complement strand
CGACGGCTGATCGTTGTGTAAGCTCGTCCGGGTTCGACCCTAGCGATCTGCGCCAACGGCACGTCCGTTCCCCGCGGAGTCCGAATCAGCAATTGCTCCAGATCGTGTTGGTGGACGCGTTGCTCGCGAGGCAGGCGCACCTTGACCTTGACCTCGTTGCGTCCCCTCTGCTGGCGAACTGCCTCGGAACCATAGAAGGCATTGCGCAGTTGCCTGGCCAGTGCCTGCTGGGTCAGCCCCAGACTGTGGCCTTCGCGATTGAGGCTATAGTCCAACTGACGCTTGCCCGGCGTGTAACCATCGTCAATATCCTTTACATTTGGAAAGTCCGCGAGAGTGGTGGCCAAGGCCTCGCCGGCCCGATCCAGCACGTCAATATTCCTGTGACTCAGTTCGATTGTCAAAGCAGCGCCGCGACCGGGGCCGCCCCTGTCGGCTTCGAAGCGCAGGCTTTCCAATCCAGGAATCATTCCTGTCTGCTCCCGCCAGAACTGCGTCAGCTCTGTCGTACTTATCGGCCGGATGTCAGGGTCCGTCAGGTAGATCGTCACTTCGATCTGATTCTCGTCTATCAAGGCGAAGACTCCCTCGGCGAGTTTCTCGGCGCCGTTGGCCCGCACCGCCTTCTCAGCAGCAGCCACCAGTTGGCGGCTGACTTCCTCGGCCTTTGACACCGGCGAGCCGTACGGCAGCATAGCCGTCACAACCGACCGGTCCGATTCGACGCGAGGCATAAGAATGACGCCTATGCGGCCACTGAACACGTAGCCCAACACAGCAATCAGAACCGCCAGACTGATCGCAACAGTGACTATCCGAAACCTGATGCAAACGTCCAGAAAAGGCATATAGGCTTTCTTGATGAACCAGTCCAGGCCCGTACTGAAGCGATGTTGTACGATCGCCAGCGGTCCCCTCCCTGGTGTCCCCAAACGGCCGTGCGCCAGATGGCACGGCAGGATCAGAAGCGCCTCTATCCACGAGATGGAAAAGACGGTGATCACCACGAATGGGATCGACTTCCAGATTTTGCCCATAAAGCCCGGAACAAAACAGAGCGGCAGAAATGCCACTATGTTAGTTAGAATGCTGAAAGTCACCGGCAACAGCACGTCGCGCGCACCTTGGATGGCGGCCTGAAGCGCAGGCATTCCGCGCTGGCGGTACTCGTAGATGTTCTCACCGACCACGATGGCATCGTCGACCACAATGCCCAGCGCCACGATGAAGGCAAACATCGAAATTATGTTGATCGTGACGCCCAACCAGGGCAGGAACAGAAAGGCGCCAAGAAACGAGATCGGGATGCCCATGGTAACCCAGAAGGCCAGGCGAAACTCCAGGAATAGCCCTAACAGCACAATCACGAGGGTCAGCCCGACAAAGGCGTTTTTGAGAAGCAACTCCAGACGCTGGCGGTATATTGTGGACAGATCACGGTTGATGACCCAGTCAATCCCGGGTGGAAGGTCCTTTTCTATCTCGGCCATGGCAGAACGGACTGCGTCGGAGATCCCAATCGGAGTCTGCTCGCCCACTCGATAGACCGCCAGGGCGATGGCTCGCTTTCCATTATATGCCGCATAACGGTCCTGTTCCTCAAACGTATCCTTGATCTGAGCGACATCTCGCAGCAGAAGCACCGATCCGTCCGCAGTAGTGATAACCGGGATGGTAGCGAACTCTCTCGCCCAGTCCCTGCGCTCGCTGACCCGCAGCATTATGTCTCCGCCCCGGGTTTCGAGATTGCCGCCTGGAATTTCGACGGAGGTCTGCCGGACACGCTGGGCGACTTCGTTGAGCGTCAGGCCGTACGTGCGAAGCACGTGCTGATCGATCTCAATCGCCACTTCATATCTCCGAGCGCCGTACAGATCGACCTGCGTAATCTGTTCATCTTGCAGCAACCGGTCCCGGACCTGCTCAGCCAATTCGCGCAGAACCCATTCGCTTGCATCGCCGTAGAGTTGAATCTGCAGCACCTCGCGGCGCCGGATCATCAGGCTCACCTCGGGCTCCTCGGCGTCCAGCGGAAGCGTTACGATCCGGTCGATCTGCTGTTTGATATCCTGGTAAACTCTTTGATTGTCGGCCCCTTCTTCCAGTTCCGCCATGACCATACCGGCCCCTTCGGAAGCTGTGGCGGTGATCTCTTTGACTCCATCCAGGGCACGAATGACTTCCTCGACGGCAAGGATAATCCCCTGCTCGACTTCCTCGGGGCTCGATCCCGGGTAGACCACCCGGATCATCACCATGTCGGAATCGAATTCGGGAAAAACCTCCTGCTTTATGCGCGAGGCCACCACGAAGCCGCCGATCAGAAGAATGAACATCATAAGGTTGGGAGTGATTCGATTGCGGGTCATCCAGGCGATTGGGCCACGACTGTCAAGACCGCGGTTAAAATGAGTTTTGGCTGTCATCGGCCTACCCCGTTTTCTCGAACCATCTCGGCATCCTGAACTGTTTGCTCTTCGGCCTGAGCAACCCGCAGAGGCATGCCCTGTACAGGCGCGGCGATGTCTGTCACCACAAGCTGCTCGTCATCCGCCAGCCCCTCGGTGACAAATACCTTCTCTGCGCTGGAGAACCCTATCTTCACTGGTCTTATCTCGAGTTTTCCCTCATCGTTCATGATCCACACACTCTGGTTCTCGCGGATGTACGATCGGTCAATCTCAAATACCGAGGCGAGCTTTCGGCCTTCAAGCCCCGCCGATACATAGGAGCCCATCAGAAGTTGGGGCAGCCCGCTGTTCTCGCCCTTCAAACAGAAGGGGTCATCCACCGATACCAGTACCCTTGCAAGCCGACCGAGTTTTTCAACTTCGCCAAGCAGACACAGTATACGGCCCATTCTGAACCGGTCGGCGCCCCAGGCGAGTCTATTGTAGATTCTGACGGTCGATCCGGAATCATCGGTTGTTTGCGGGATCGTGAGCCACTTGAGCTGGTCTACAGTCACTTTCACTTCTACCCAGGCCTCATCGGTCCCGACGAGCGTCACCAGGTCCGTGTTAAGTGAGACTGTTGCTCCAAGGTCGACCTTTCTCTCGCGGACAACTGCGTTGAAAGGCGCGGCGATGTCGCATCGGGACAGGTCAAGCCGCGCCTTCTCCAGCGCTGCTTGCGCAGACTCGTGAGCTGCTTGCGCCGAGGCTAACTGAGGTTGGCGCAGAACAAGTTCCCGATCTTCCTCGGTCACGGACTCACCCAGCAGTTCGTACTCCTGCTCGGCGATCGCCTGATTACCCTGTTCGACCTTTAGATCCTTCAGCGCCTTTGCGACGTCGGATTGCCGCTGTTTGACGAGAACATCGTAGTCTCGTCGATCGATCTCGAGTAGATTCTGCCCCTCTCGGACAATCCCACCAGGGACAAGGTCGCCAGAGAGTTTTATGACCTTACCGACAACCTGGGGTCTCAGCGTCACCTCTTGAGCGGGCATGACCACTCCGTCGCCGGTTACCGTAGTCGTGCAGTCGCTCCTCTGGGTGCTTATCACCTGAACGAGCCTGGCCTGACGGGGGGGCCTTTTGCGGCCTACACGGGGACTCGTGTTCATCTGGTGCCTGTAGAGCATGATCGCTCCGGCGATAATCGCTGCCGCTACAAGCACCTTTGCGGCTGCAGCCAAAAATGCCGGCAGCGTTCGGCTGCGGCCTTGCTCCGGATCGGGTTTCTTGTCTCTGGTCGCTTTCATTGTTACACCTATCTGTCGCGGGTCTTTTGTCCGGAATCTTGCGCCGCCGGCTCAAGAGCGCCGGCCCAAGCTGGCTGCGGAGGATCGCACGGACCGGCGATAGATCGATAAAGTTCGATTCGCCGTTCAATCAAGGTGCGCCTGGCGGTCACTGTGCTGCGTTCGAGCGCCTGCAGTGACTGAAGCGACTCGAGTACGCGAATGTAATCGACCTGTCCCTTGATGTAGCTTTCCCGGATGCGGCTGTACGTCTGGCGCGCGAGGTCGAGTTGTCGCTCGAGATTCTCAACCAGCAGTGCCTGCTGGTGCTGGCGTGTCAGAGCTCCTTCAACATCTTCAAGAGCGCTGAGAATCGTCTGATTCCAGTTGTCGATACGCTCGGCCACCACCGCCTCCTGGCGCTGAACTTCGGCCTTTCGCTGGTCTGCGTCGAACAGCGGCTGGATTGCATTTGCCGCCAGATTGGCCAGCCAGTCGTCGAAAAGGTCGCGCACAGACGTCGTTGATGAGGTCTCGATATTGGCCGAGATGCTGATGCGGGGATATTGGTCGGCGATAGCGGCGGCAAGGCGCTGGTCGGCGGCCTGTATCTGTCTGTAGCTGCGACGCACTTCAGGTCGGCGCAGCAGCACATCTGCCGGAACGCCGGCCTCCGGCATCGGCGCCAACTGCGGCAGCTCAGGTGTCACGTCCTGCCATGCGAGTTCAGGGCTGTTTCCTATGAGAACCGAGAGCTGATACTGCAGCAGCTCCGCTGCCTCCTGGGCAACGATCAACTGGGCTTCTGTCGCAGCGACAAGCTGGCGCTGGCGGTAGAAGTCGGCGGCCTGGGCCACGCCCTTTTGCCGCCTCACACTCACTACTTTGAGGACATCCTCGTTGGTCCGGATCTGATCGCGTGCAATTCGCACGCGGCTCTTGGCCTCGGCCAACTGATACCACGTCAGCGCAACCGAGGCGCTGAGCGTAATTGCCGCCGTGTCGACGGCATCATGCTGTGCTTCGGCGTCCAGCCAGGCGGCCCGGCTGGCAGAACTCAATCGCGACCAAAGGTCCACCTCATAAGCCGCGGCAAGACCCACCGAGTAGAGACTGCTCTTGGAAGTAGTGCCGCCGGTCTCCTGACGGCTGCGTCTGGCACCTCCTGTCAGATCCACTTCAGGCAAGAGAGGCGCATCGGCCTTCCGGGCCGTGGCTTCGGCCTGAACGAGGCGATCCCAGGCCACGCGCAAATCGAAGTTGTCCGTCAGCGCCTCGGCAATCAGGGCATTTAGCCTCTCGTCTTCAAAGGCCCGCCACCACTGGGCGGCCACCGGCTCGGTGCCGTCGGTTGAAAACGCGTTCGGCACATCGACAGAGGCCTGAAACTCGGTTACAGGCTGCCGGAAGACTCCAATCAACTCACCC
>LJTR01000419.1 GCA_001303465.1 Phycisphaerae bacterium SG8_4 | reverse complement strand
GGTAGTAGATTCCCGCGGGCAAAACCACAACCCGTTATTGTGAAGCCACTTACCCGCGCAAGAACGGGAATTTTCAATCTGGAACACGATATACCTCGCTTTGTGAGAAAGTCACCTGCTATATTCGAACCTTTCGAGTATATACAATCCATTCCAAACACACAAGAATCAGGGCCAGGCCGACAAGAAACGGCCACAAAGGGAGATTGGATCGCCTGAGGGCATGTTCTTCGGCCTGCACAGGCTCGCCCGAGAGGACAATTTCCCGTCGGGGCTCAACGTCACTTTCTTTGCCATCGAGCAGATTGACGGCAAAGAGTCTGACCGGCTGGTCCGGGATGTTCAGGCTGTACGGGCCCACCCGCTCGGTCGCCGGGAAGCGAATAGAGCCGGCCGCACTCGAGGTGACACGTTCGCCCGAGACGCCCGGTCCGTCGATCCTGGCGACAGCCTCGGCCTCGAGGCCGTCGACCACTATAGGCTCGCCGACCCGCAGATTGCTCTGCTGGTTGCGCCCGACCTGCGTGCCTAAATAGCTGGCGACATTGTAGCAGAACAGAACAAAGCCCGGCTCGAAAGGCCAGTTACTTTCGAGCACGTCGAAACCAGCGAGCAGAAAGACGCTGCCGTTTCGCCGCACGATGGCAAGGGCCGGTGTCTCGTTGAATTCGGCGAGGACATCGGCGTCGCGGGGCAAGGCCATCTCGTAGCACTTGGCCGCAAACAGATTCATCAGGTTGACATGCTTCAATACGGGGTGCTTCGTCCGCCAGTCCACGAGAACCTGGTTCTCGATTTGCCGGGGCGTGGACACGTCGATGCCGTCCGGCGGGCGGCCAAAGACGAGATACCGGCACTTGGGCAGCGTTGCTGGGGCGTGGTTGTCGAGCACGATGAAATCATAGGACAGCTCAGTCTGCAGAGTCGCGTGGTCCATCGCGTCGAATTGAGCCGGCGTTTTCAGTTCTAGTCCGGCAAGCGAACAGGCCTGTAAGGCCGATTTGAGCACCGCATTGCCGTTTGTCACCAGCAGCACAGACAGCTTCTCAGGTGGTGACAGGATGGCCCACGCGCCGTCGTCGCAGCCTAGATGATCCTGCGCCGAGCCTGAGCCGCCGGAACCCGGCAACTGTCGTACCTCGAGCACTCCCGCTTCGGCGTACGACAGCGAGAAGTCCACAGTCACTCTGCCGGGCATGTTCGCATCCGAGGGACCGCCGCTGACTCTTGCGCCCGGGACAGTCACCGACTTTACCGCAGAGACGTTATTGTTGATGCTAAGCTGTACGTCACGGGTGACCCTAGTATCGCTGTAATTGGCAACCGTTGCGAAAACATCGACCTGTTCGGGATTCTCGTAGGACCTTCTGGCCTGCATTGCGGTTATTGCGACGTTTTCGGCCGATTGGCCTATGCAGTGAAAAACCAATTCATCCGAGCCGACTACAATCTGATCCAGATCGCGGATTTGCCCGTCGCTGAACAGAACCAGCTGCGCGGGATCTTCGGCGCTAAGGCCAACTGCCTCGACCCCGGGCGATTGAGCGAACGCACGGGCGACCACGATAGGCTCTGCGAGTGAGGAAATATCGTCGCTCGGGGTTATCGCCTCTATCGCCGCGATCAATTGCTGCTTGTCCGCGGTGAAGTTACACATCACCTTTGCATGGCTGTCGAAAGCGATGACCATCGTCTGGTCGGATTCGTCGGTCAGCGAGAAGAAAGACCCGGAACGCAGCGATTCGACAAAGATCTTCGCCTGCTCCTTGGCGGCCTCCAGTCGGCTCGGCTCGATGTCGGTTGCGTTCATGCTGGCGGATCGATCGATCAATAAGACGTATCGATCGGCCGAACCGGCAAGCAGCGAAAGGATCGGGCCGGCAATCGCTAGCAGAATCGCCAGCAGCATAAGCAGTTGCAACAGCAAAAGGATGTTGCGCCTCAGTTTCTGGAACGGAGCATTGACCTGCAAATCCTGAACGGCGCGCTTCCAGAGCAGAGTGCTGGAGACAATCTGCTCGCGCCGTTTGAGCTTGAGAAAGTACAGCAGCAACAGCAGCGGCAGGGAAACCGCGGCGGCGTAAAGTGCTGTCATAGGCGTAAGCCATTCCATAAACCCAGACCCCAGAACAGAAATCAAATATCAAAACGTGAAATGCAGAATTGAAGTCATCCGCCTACTGCGGATTCCGCTATTTTGATTTTTGACTTTTGATCTTTGCATTTTCTTTTCTAACGTAGTAGTCTAATTCGGCGCAAATAATTCAGGACCAGCGACTCCACCGAGTCGGCGGAGTTCGCCAGCACGTAAACGGCCCCGCGACGCGTGCAAAAGCTCTTCAGTTCGTTGCAGTACGCGGTGACATTTTTTTTGTAGTATCTGGTCAACGCGGCACTGACGGTTATCTCGGCCACGTCCGCATCCTCGATATCAATCAGCTTCAACTCGCCGGAAAGATCGGGAGAAAGCTCCTGGCCGCTCAACACCTGGATAGCGTACAGATCATAATGGTTACCAATCAGCCGGCGCAGACCGGAATCGTAGCCATCCTTGAATAGAAAATCGCTCAACACGATCATCACCCCCGAGCCGATGCGTCCGGCGGCTAATTGCCGGCACGAGTTGTCAAAATCCGAAAGTCCCTCGCACTCGGTGCCGAGCAGGTATTCCGCCATCTTGTGCAGGTAGTTTCTGCCCCGCATATTGGCAAGCTGTCCCTTAAGCTCATCGGCGAAAAAACTGATGGTCACCCGGTTGTTGTTGACTAGGCTGACATAACCAAGGGCGGCGGTGAGCTTCTTGATAAAGATCTCCTTTGAAGGTTCGCCCAGGCTCATCGAAGCGCTGCCGTCGGCGACTATGTGTACCGTGAGATCCTGCTCCTCGAGAAACAGCTTGAGAAACAATTGCTCCAATCTGCCGTAGACGTTCCAGTCGACGAATCGCAGGTCATCGCCGGCCACGTACGGGCGGTAGTCTGCAAATTCCACACTCTGGCCGCGACGCTTGGAGCGTCGTTCACCGTGGAGCTTGCCCTGGAGAATCTTGCGACTCAGAACGTCGAGCGAGTCGAGCCGATTCATGAAAGCCGGGTCGAGCAAATCAGTCAGTCTTCTTGCATTAGGGGACATCGAGTTTTTGCTCCAGCGTTTTGGGCGTATTCTGCAGTATTTCGGCAAGCACCTCGTCTGAGGTAATTCCCTCGGCCTGGCCCTCGAAGTTCAGCAGGATACGGTGACGCAGCGCCGGCAGAGCCGCCGATTCAATGTCGTCGAAACTCACGTGGTAACGCTCATCCAGCATCGCACGGACCTTGCCCGCCAGAACCAGGGCCTGGACGCCGCGGGGCGACGAGCCGAAACGAATGAAACGGTTCGTAACTTCGGCTGCAAATTCTCCCTGCGGATGGGTGGCCAGGACCAGACGAATGGCGTAGTCCTGGACGTGCTCGGCAATTACCACGTGCTTGACCAGTTCCTGTGCCTCCACGATACCCTCGGCCCCGACAACGGAGTCGGCCCGCGGGTCCTGTCCGGTCGTAGTCCTGTCAACGATTGTCCGAAGCTCCTGGCGATTGGTGTAGGGCACGACGAGTTTGAAGAAGAACCGGTCCAACTGTGCCTCTGGCAGCGGATACGTGCCCTCCTGCTCGATGGGGTTTTGCGTTGCCAGGACCATGAACGGCTCGGGCAGCTTGCGGATTTGACCGCCGCTTGTGACCGAATGCTCCTGCATGGCTTCGAGCATTGCCGACTGGGTCTTGGGAGTGGCGCGATTGATCTCGTCGGCCAGGATGATCTGGCCAAAAATGGGACCTCTCTGGAACTCGAACTGGCGTTTGCCGGTCTTGGCGTCTTCCATCACAATATTTGTGCCGATGATATCGGCGGGCATCAAATCAGGCGTAAATTGAATGCGCCTGAACTCGAGCGAAAAGACGTCGCTCAGCGTCCTCACCAGCAGCGTCTTGCCCAGACCGGGGACCCCTTCGAGCAGAACGTGTCCACCGCAGAACAGGCTTGTAAGTACGCTCTCGACGATCTCGTCGTAGCCGACGATGACCTTGCCGATCTCGCGGCGCAGCGACTCGAACATACGGCGAAAATCGCGGCACTGCTCTTCGACACCTTTTTTCTCTTCTGACATCTCAATTATCTCCTAAGCATCTGTTTGTTCTTCTTCTAAGTCCTGTCAGTCTGGTCCTGGTCGGCCGCCTTGCGTTTGGCTCTGAGCAGCCTCTGAATGTGAGCGCTGCCCTCGCCTTCTTCAGCCTTCGCGGGCGCTGGCTTCTCGCTTTCCTTCTCGGGCTGCGTCCTGGGCGGCCGCGCGGTGTCGGCCACGGGCAATTCGCCCTCATATTCGGCGTTTGCCTGATACCGCCTGGACGCGAAGGCAGCTTTGCGCGCGTCAAGCTGGTCGCGAAATCTCCGGCGTCTTGCCTGGAGGCGTTCGAGAGTCTTGTCGGCCTTGGCCTCGCCCCTGCGAAGGCGGACAACAGAAGCCACTCGACGAGCCATAGCCCGGAGATCGAGGATCACTCTGCGCATCGCCACATCCAAAAGGAACAGAGCGAGCCAGACAAACATCAGGGGCCTCAGCAGCGGCATCTGCGTCTTGGGAAACTTCAGGCCCTCATACTCGAATAGACTGGCCTGATTCGGATCGGAGCCCAGGACACGGCCGCCGGTGATTTCGCTGACCTCGGTGAGCAGAGGCACGTTATCGGTTAGATCGCGGAACTCGGGCGCGAAAGGAATAGTCACGGTCGTGTGTGTAAAGTGGATCTTTTCGTCACCGCCAGCCTTCCTATACCGCAGGTTCACGATGTAGCTGCCCGATGGTCCTGCCTCGAACTGGCCGTTGTATTGGCCGGGCCCGACCTGCGTAAGCTCCAGCTGGCTGCTGGAGATGTCCGGTGATATCACCTGTCCCTCGATGCTGGCAAACTGCATGAACTTGCCCTCGGCGTCGATTGCTTCGACGTTGACGGTTACCTGGCGACCCTGGACGTCGGCGGAAACTTCGCAATCGGTCGATTGGGAGGGTTTGCCAGCCCAGCGAATGGCCTGCTCCCAGAATCCATCGAAGCCGGGCCACTGCAGCCAGTTGGCGG
>LJTR01000418.1 GCA_001303465.1 Phycisphaerae bacterium SG8_4 | reverse complement strand
TTGATCTTCGACCTGTCACCTGTCAGTGGCTTATTCCTAGTAGTCTTATGGACTTTTGTCTACGTACTCCCATCCGCTGAAGTTCGTGCGTATCCATGACCTACTGAAAGACATAACTTTGCACACTTCCCATGCTTAAGTGCCTTATGCATTTTAGTCACTTCATTTCCTGCCACCCTCCCAGCTGTCAAAACTCCCACCCGAGGCCCACATAGAGGCTAATATCGTCTTCGTTGGGCTCGTCGCCATCTGATGTACGTTGTGCATCGCCGACACGGTTCCACGTCAAGGAGACATCGAAATCGAAATTCTTCCAGATATCGAAGGACAGCGTCGTAAAGACGTGATGATTAACACCCAGGTTCTCAGCCAGGCCGACGGTGGTGTTATACTGGAATTCAAAATCTACATTCTTAGTCAGTTCCCATTTGAAGTCAGTGAGACCCAGAATAACGCCACCGCCTGCGGACGAGTCCTGTCCGGGCCCTACCTCGTCGAACTCAGTGTGTTGATAACCAGCGCCGCCGCCTGCAGTCCACTCCATGTGGCCGCGATCAATGATCTCGTATCCCAGCCCCGCACCAGGCGTCATTTGGTAGGCAATATTCTGAGGCCTATCTCGATAGTAGTGAACAGTGGGCGCTGTCAGGTACAACCTGCGACTCAGGAAGACATCGTGGCGCAGATCGGCAAGCTGGTTGTTGACCGTCTCTTTGCCCTCAACAGAGCCGAACGCGGCCCGATACTCGAATCCGGTTCGTGCCGTTGGGCTGCGCCGCCGTATACGGAGAAACGACGACATGTCGGACTGACCCGAATTTCCCTGGCGAACCGTTGCTCCGAGCGTATATTCCAGAGACCAGTAATCCCATTCCGTTTGCCCCCCAGGGATGATGAACCTCAGGTCCGCTCGATCGTAGCGTTTTTCACCTTCCGGCGTAGTCACCACGATGACCCGATCACCCTCAATGCGCAGCTTGCCCAGCACACTCGTTCTGTCTTCGAAGACACAGGTGTGTTCGGTCGCGGAGTAAACAGCGTGGATATCCTCCAAGTCGAGTTGGAGCGTATCAAGTTCGTCACTTTCAAAGGAAAAACTATCATCCTGGAGATCTTTGATCTCTCCCTTGAGCCACTCGCCGTTTTTGAACTGGATCCAGTCAAAGTCTCCGGTGCCCGGTTGCGGAGGCCCGCCTATGTCGGACGTGAGCGTTTTTGACCCTGCTAAGGACCGGGACGCCTTGGTCGCGGCGCCACAGCCGGCCAGCGCCGCGGCCAGAAAGACCAGCAACACTGAGGCGACGGCAACAGCACCGACTGTCCGGAGAGGCCACATTCTCCTCTTCATACACTATTCCCGTAAAAGCACTTACTCTATTGCTTCCGGCGAAGAACTACTTTATCAAAGGCAGCGTAGCGGCGATGCGCAGGTCAATGGCCGCATTGATCTGGTTTTCCTATACAATCCAGTTGTCTCCTTATGTTGTCCATAAGATGCTCTATCCTCTCAGCCCGCTGGGATCGTGACCAGCGGCGCACCTCCAGGGCCGCCGGTTTCGGTCAGGCTAAACAGGATCATCAGAAAGGTGAGCATGCCTTTGGATCGCGGATCGCGATCGTCGATCCAGAACCAACGATCGCGGTATTTCGCACTCACGTACGCATCGGTGGGTTTGTCCTCGCTGCAGCGCACTTGGATGATGTTAGTGACATCTGCGGGTGCATCTGTGCTCTGGGCCAGAACCGGCATGACACGTCCTTGAACCAGGTCTGTTTGGGGGACATCCACATGAGTCGACATCTCCAGCAGGATTTCCATGATAGAGCGGCTCAACACGGCTAGCTCACCGGGGGATTTCGGCAGGCGCCCATAGGCCAAAGCGAACTCGTTGGCGTCCGAAGCGATACCAAGCAGTTGTTTGATCATCGCACTGTCTTCGCGCGCCTGCTCGTTTGAGGGGCGTTCGAAGAACATGATCGTGTCCAGTTTGTCTCCTCTTCTTTCAACCCGCATGCCAACTCCCCCCGACTGCTGCATCCTCCGTAATCCCGAGATCAGACGGTAGAAGTCGGGGTTGGCCTCGCGAGAAAAGGCCGTTGTGCCGGCCCGATTGTCAATGCCGTTTATCGACTGCACGCAGACGACAAAGATTCGATCAATAGGCCAACCCGCCTGGACGAGAGAAAAGATGGACCCAGGTGGGATCGGGGTGAGCAAACTGCGAGTGAACTGCTCGCCGGTGAGCGGGCTATAGGTAATCGTGGGCCGATCCATGTAACGTCCGGTTGCACCCAAGGCCTGGCTTTCGCCCGGAAGAAACTCGTCCCAGGACATACGGGCGTTGACCGACGCTTCCAGGGAGTACTGGGTGATGATCGACGAGACGTCCAGGAAGACAGGCGCATCCAAATAGCGCAGTTTGACCAGGTTCAGCAGCATCTGTCTTTTCCACGAGTCCGAAATAGCACTCGTGTAGTCAAACCGATCCCGCGAAATCGTCCCAGGACCGACAGTGCGGCACCCTGTCACAGTCAAGCTGAACAGCAGCAGGCAGGCGCAGAGAAATGCACCTCTGGCTGCGTTGTTCCATACTGGTGATCCTGTCTCTCTCGTTCGTTTTACCATGATCGTGCCTTTCCTATGTGTTCTGCAGTCTGTCTGTTTCGTTTCAGCTTCATTGCAGTCCAAATCCGAATTAGAGGCCAAGAACGAATGCCTCTTCGCCATCCACAAAGTCTACGTTCTATTTGGGTAACTTCCGAAATAACTTAGTCACAGCAATGAGTCACTATCAGATATTGAATTGCGCCGGACATAAGCGTTCGGCAATCCGTTTCGCCGTCAAGCAACGGAGTCTTTAGGGTACAGCGCTCAGAATCTAAGCTCTAGTCCGGCATAAGGACCGCTGATGTTCATATCATCAAACACGTCGTTATCGTCAAAGTCCCAGGCGAGATACCTGTATCCCAGCAGCAAGTCTGAGTTCTTGAGCTTGTAGGAAAGGCCGCCAATCGCCTGCCAGGTCAGGTTCGTCTCTCCGGCGCCGATATCCAAGTAAAAGGGCAAGGACCAGTTTTTACCAAGGGCCAGCTCACCTTTGAGGCCAACGATACCGTCCCATACATCACCTGAATCAGAGATCTTCCTGTTGCGAGGCTGCAACGGACCAAGCGTGTTCAGCTCCAGGTCGCTTGCCAGCCAGAGATAGCGCGCTCCGGCCAGGATGTCGAGTCTGGCCGTATCTGACTGCATGAGGTTGTAGCCGACGACTGGCGTCACAATCCAGCCTTCCAACTCCACCTCACTTTTCACTTGGATGGAGGGGCCTGGCACACTGGGCACCGTTATCGTGCTTTCATTATCAGCCGAAACGTTCAGATAGATTATGTCTGAGAGAATTGACCACTTGCCCTTGCGTGCGCCGAGTACGGTCATAAAGCCCAGGTCGAGATTCTTGATAAGATCGCCCGCATCAATGTTAATGTCACCCCCAGTAGCCGATTCACCTCCCATTGAGGCGTACCACAGGTAGATATCTGCCGTGAATTCCCAGTCTTGCTCTTGTGCCGAAGCGTCTGGTATCGTAACCAGCAGGAAAAAGCCTGCCAGGGCAACCGCTACCGTTACAATTGATTTACTCGTTCTCATTTCTTTGCCCTTTCTGTTTTGACTGCAAATATAGGATCATAGGCCTGCTGCATCATCATGATGAGAATTCTTGTTTTCATGTTTCTGTCCAAAAAGGGCCTTACACGAGTTAATCCGGTAGACACTTTATTCAGCGGCTTTCGGACTCGGAAATGTCCATGTTCCGTTCAAAATCTCCGGCCCCGGCTGATACATCCTGACGATGTAATTCCATCCCGGCACGATCGGCAGGAAGTTCTCCGCCTTGGGGTCACCCCCGAAGTGGATGGTGACACTGCCGTCTTTGGCCTTTTTGGCGGTGACGTTGTTGAAGGAGTAGACGTTGTATTTGTTGACCGGCATGTAGCCCTTGTCGTCGTAGAGGGTTACGGACCAGAAGCCATACACCGGGACGTCGGTCACGGTGAGTGTGTAGGGGGTCTTGCCGTCGTTCTTTTCGGGAACCACGTTCGCATAAGTTGCAGCCTCTCCCGGCAACCCGCCCCAGCCGAGTGCAGCGCCAAGCATCCAGTAGACGGGGTCCAGGTTCTCCTTTTTACCAAACATTTTGGAACTGTCAGTGACCGTGGAGGCGACCACGTTGATCGTCTCTCGCATCTGCTCCACTTCTTCAAGCTTCCAATCGGGCACTTCGAACTTTCCGACGTCGGCCTGTTCGAATTTGACCGCATCCTGCACCCGATACGCCGCCTTCATGTCTTGCTCATCGCTCGGATCCGCAAAGGTTCGAATGCAAAGAAGCACATACCTAGTGCCCGCCTTCTCCTCTGTCAGCGTGCCTGTCCTGGGACCATAAAAACTCCAGATCGAATGGTCCTGATTCACGATCATCAAGGACTGATAGCGCCCCCCGGTTTCCGGAAGTGCGATAGTGAGCGGAGACCTCAGGTCAAACACGCCGAATGAGTACAGCGTGTCACGATTGCCCCGAATGGTGATCTGGTTCTCGACGTCGTAGGCCTGCCGGTTATGGTGGAACTTCCCAAGGATGTCGAAGCTCTCGATATAGCCTTTCATCTGTATGTCCGACTCGGCACGGACGTAGTTGAAAGCGGTGACCTTAGGGGCATCCGCAGCGTGCGCCGGTGCCAGGGCACAGATTGCAGTCCCTGCGACAAGCAAGGTCGGCAGGATTCGCTTCAATTTCAATGTCGTCTTCATAATTGCTACTCCTTTCAAAATCGCGTTTCGTACTCATTCAACCAGTTCAATTTCGCTAGGACGCCAAGCCTTCTCGATCCACGGCTCGAGCGGTCCGTACATCCGGAGAGCAACGAACCAGCCCTTCCCCGGAACGGTAGCAAGCCAGTTGTTCTCAAAACCTTTGGGTGGTTTCGGCGAGAAGTAGATATCGTAAGAACCGTCCGCGTTCTGCTTGACGCCTCTTGTCTGGCTGCCCACGGTCGGGTATTTTTGACTGCTCTGTAATTGCGAGCGGGTCTGGGTGTCATACAAGGTCAATGCCCAGAAATCCTTGAC
>LJTR01000417.1 GCA_001303465.1 Phycisphaerae bacterium SG8_4 | reverse complement strand
CGAAGGCGGTAGCTGGACGAACGACCGTTCCTGGGTGCGAGGCTATGAGCACGTGCTGGGCCCGATGCAGACGGCGAGCGCGATGTTCGCCGAGAAGGTGCTCGGCCAGAATGTTTCGACGTCAGAGAAGCGATATCGCGAGGCGCTGTTCCACCTGATGAATGCGCAGACAAGTTGTTTCAGGTACTGGGGCCAAGGCACGTGGACGGACTATGGCCGTGAATTGTGCCGGCGCACAACCGATATCATCAGGGATAACTTCTGATCCGATTCAATCGTCGAGCACCTTGATTCGGATGTTCCGAAAGGCGATCCCGCCGCCGTGATCCTGCAGGAGAATGTAACCCTGTTTGGCTTCGCCGAACTTATCGCGGTTCCTGAACTTGCTCTCGGCGACGGCGGCACGGAACTTCTCACTGCCCCGCTCGAATTCCAGGACTTTCTTGCCGTTGATCCAGTGCTCGACGTGGTTGCCGCTAGCCACGATTCGCACCGTGTTCCATTGACCTCTGGGCTTGGCGGGCCTTTCCTTTGCAGCCAGAATGTCATAGAGGTCCGCCAGGGCACCGGTGCTCCTGACTTTCACGTCAGCGTCGTAGAGCTGGTATTCGAGGCCAAGCTCTGTTTTCGGATATGCGAAGTACTTTATGCCGCTATTGACGTGTCCGCCCTTGAAACTGGGATCGAGCTTATATTCGAGCCTGAGATCGAAGCTGCTGTATTGGTTTTTTGTCACGATGCTACCGCTGAGTTTGGCGGGTCGCTTGTCCCGTTCGGTGGACAAGATTTGGCCGTCAGCGACTTTCCAGCACGTATTAAGTACCTTATCGTTGGTCGCACCCTTCCACCCATTCAGCGTTTTGCCGTCGAATAGTAGCTTCCAGCCTTGACTGATCTGCTTCTTTGTCAACGTGTTTGCCTTGGCCTTATCGCGGGCGATAACACTGCTTGGGATGATTATCAGCGCGGCGAGCAAGACAGCCGTCCCGTGGAGATTTGACCTGTGTTGTAGCATTGCCGGATTCCTTATTACAAGGGTCCAATAAAAATCTCTATTCTGCGGCACACCTGGGCTAGCTTCTGCCGCCTAAGTCTCAACTGCGACATGATATCGCGGCTGTCCGGAAAACACAACCTTTCCGATTGATGGTCGAGCAGAGAATCAACAATCAGCCGCCTCTATTGGCTCGGGACATTGCCGGATAGTCTCATTTGACCAAGTGTCCAAATGGACAGCTATGGCCTCTAACAGGGCCAAAAACCGGTTTCCAAGCCTGGGACTTGACTTTTTTGGAAATTGCACTATATATAGGTGGCAGGACGGTAGGCAATAACCGGTTACCGGCTGGGGTGCGCGTAAGTCTAAGAGCTATATGGATTCAAAGTACAGAATGCGATAAGGAAATCAAGAATCAAATACCAAAAATCAAAATAGCGGAACCGCTTTGCGGACCGTTTTAGAGAACATTGCAGAAGGCGATTCCCTAATTTTGCATTTTACATTTTGGTCTTTGATCTTCCTATGGCATCTTCACCGGACGGAACTCGAGTTTTATGGCAGGGATGTTTGATAATAGTACTGTCTTGCAGGTTCAGCAGGCCAACGATATCGTTGAGGTAATTGGCGAGCATGTGAGTCTGAAGCAAAAGGGACGCGAAATGGTGGGCTTGTGCCCTTTTCACGCTGACCACCGCCCGAGTATGAACGTCAATAACGTCAAGCAGATATTCAAGTGCTTCGCCTGCGGGGCCGGTGGGGATGTATTCAAATTCGTGCAGATGCGGGAGAATCTCACTTTTCCTCAGGCAATAGAGAGATTAGCCGAGCGGGCGGGGATAAGGCTCGAGAGAAGGCAGAAGGCAAGAAGGAAAAGGCCCGTCCTGAGCGGAGCAGAAGCTCAGGAAGCGCGCGGCGAGCGGGCCGAAGATATCGATCCGAACAGGCTGGCGAGGGCCAACGCCTGGGCTGTTAAGCACTTCAGGAAGAATCTCGAAGATCCCGACAAGGGCAAATATGTCCGTGACTATATCGCCCGCAGACAAATAAGCGCCGAGAGCGTCGAAAAGTGGCAGATTGGCCTGGCTGCTGATTCGCCGGACGATCTGGCACGGGCGGCGATAGCGAATAAGGCGCCGCTCGAGCTGCTCGGTCAGGCCGGCCTTCTCGTCGGCCGGAATCGGGACAAGTTCGTAAACCGCCTGATGTTCACTATTACCGACGTTACCGGCAGGGTGATAGGTTTCGGCGGCCGGACATTGGATGGCAGTGGCGCCAAGTACATGAATTCGCCGACGACGGTGCTCTTTGACAAAAGTAACTCGCTTTACGGGCTCGAACAGGCCCGGCATGAAATCGTCTCGACGGGAACCGCGGCTGTCGTCGAAGGCTATACCGACGTGATAATGGCGCATCAATTCGGATGCACCAACGTGGTCGCGACCCTGGGGACCAGTTTCACTGCCGGACACGCGCGCATCCTCCAGAGATATGCCAAGAAGGTGGTCCTGATCTTCGACAGCGACGTCGCAGGCATCGAAGCGGCCAACAGGGCTCTGGACGTATGTCTGGCCCAGAGGATAGACATCAAGATTGCATCGGTCCCGGACGGCAAAGATCCATGCGATTTTATACTGGCGGCCGGCAAAGAACGGTTCGAGCAGATCATAGACGGGGCGGTCGATGTCTTCCAGTTCAAGTGGGAAAGGCTAAAAGAGAAATTCAACGGTGACGATACACTGGCCGGCAAGAAGGCGGCGGTCGAAGAGTACCTGCAGGCAATTGCAACGGGTTTGCAGTCTGGAAACGTCGCGGCTTTGGATTGTGGCCTGAGAGTGAATCAGATTTCAAGGATTATCGGCCTTGACAGCAGACAAATCAACGCCGAACTAAACAGGAGAGTCATGCGGGCCCAGAGATCTTCCGGCTATCAGCAGGGCGGGCAGGAGATTGCTGGCATAGATTACGGCCGGGGCTCCTTTGCGGCGGCCCAACGGGAGGTACTGGAAGTGCTGCTCAACGAGCCGGGCCTGTACGAAACGGTCAGACAAGAGATTTCAGCCGAGGTCTTTGATGTGCCGATATTGAAGCAGATAGCGGCGATTCTGTTCGAGATGCTGAGTGTCGACCGTGAGACTTCGCTCAGGCAGGTGCTGGCCAGGACCGAATCGGTGGAGCTTGGCAGGTGCCTGATGGAATTGGCGCACGCCGGGCAGGAGAAAGGCAATTTCGAATCGCGACTGGCCGGGGCGTTGGCTGCTATCGAGCGGCATCAGGCCCAGAAACATAAGAGAGGAATTGAAACGGTGGGCGATCAGAGTGAGTATCTCCGCAGGCTGTATAAAAACACGAGCAAAACAAACGTCCGTAACGTAGGAATGGTATAGAATATACAAGGGTATAGATTGTGGCAAAGAAACGAACGAAAGCGCCGAAAGCAGAGAAGGCGGAAGTTCCCGAGCCGGTCGTTGTCGACGCCGGCTCCCCAGCAACCGCTGTAATCGTCGATCCCGAAGAACAGATAAGTTTGCTTATTGCCAAGGGCAAGAAGAAAGGATTCCTCACTTACGAGGAAATGAATGATGATTTGCCTGACGAGGCCGTAAGTGTTGGTCGTCTGGACAATCTGTTGGCAACGTTGGATGAGATGGGGATTACCCTTCTCGATGAGGCCGATTTGAAGGCCCGGACAATTGCGAAGGCACAAGAGGAGGAGTTTGAAGCCTCCGACGAACAGGACGATGGCGAAGAAGAGGAGAAAGATGAGAAGGTCGACGAAGAGGACGAGTTGCTCGAGAAGCAACTGGTCGGCGAAGATGTCTCCCGGCGAATCGACGACCCTATTCGCATGTACCTGACCCAGATGGGTCAGATACCGCTGCTGACGAGAACGTCGGAAATTGCTCTTGCACGAAAGATCGAAATAGCCCGCATGGCCTTCAGAAGAAAGATGTTCCAGAGCGATTACTGTGCCAGAAACTGTCTGGAACTTTTTCAGCAGGTGCACGACGGCTCGATGTCGTTCGACAGGACGATCAAAGCCGGCACGGCGCTATATCAGACCAAGAGCGTAATAAAGAAACGGCTGCCCGAAAACATCCAGACCGCTGACAAACTGCTTAAGCTCAGCCAGGTTCTGTTCAAGAAGAGCCTTACAAATCTGAGCAAGAGTGAAACCGAGGCCGCATTAAAGCAGATACGCCGGGGCAAGAGAAAGATCGCCACGCTTCTCGAAGAGCTCAGCCTGCGAACCAGCAGAATTCAGCCCATGAAGAGCAAGCTCCACGGCATCTGCAATAAGATGCATCAGTTGGAGCAGACAATCGCAACCGGACCTGACGGAGATATAACCGCCGAGGATATCGATGCAATGAAGCAGGAGTTGGCCGGCCTTCAGGATCTGGTGGTCGAGACACCTCAACAGCTTGCAAAGAGGCTAAAGGCGCTGGACAATGTCTTCGCCCAATACCAGAAGACAAAGCGATTGCTCTCTAGCGCCAACCTCAGGCTTGTCGTTTCGATCGCCAAGAAATATCGCAACCGCGGCCTGAGCTTTCTGGACCTGATCCAGGAGGGCAACACGGGTCTGATGAGAGCAGTCGACAAGTACGAGTATCGCCGGGGCTACAAATTCAGCACGTACGCCACGTGGTGGATCCGCCAGGCTATTACCCGGGCGATAGCCGACCACGCCAGGACGATCCGCATCCCCGTTCACATGATAGAAACGATGAGCCGGCTGCGAACGGCCAGCAAAGTGCTGCACCAGAAACTGGGCAGAGAGGCGACCATCGAGGAGATCGCCGAGGAAGCCGAGATGACTGTAGCCGAGACACGCAGAGTGCTCAAGATTTCCAAGCACCCTATAAGTCTCGACAGGCCGATCGGCGAGAGCGAGGACAGCTACTTCGGCGATTTCATCGAAGACAACGATATCGATTCGCCCGTCGCATCGGCCACCCAGGAGATGCTGCGGGACAGGATTGAGGTGGTTCTCAAAACGCTTTCATATCGCGAGCGCGAAATCATCAGGCTGCGATACGGAATCGGTGACGGCTATACCTATACGCTGGAGGAAGTGGGCCGAATCTTCAAGGTCACCCGCGAGCGCGTCCGCCAGGTCGAGGCCAAGG
>LJTR01000416.1 GCA_001303465.1 Phycisphaerae bacterium SG8_4 | reverse complement strand
AATACCCTGGACAAGCGACGGCGAGACGCCGAAGGTGGGGGGGCACTCGGAGGCGTCCAGCATTCCCAGCCGGCCGCTCGTACCTGCTCCCACGTAGAACAGCCGCCCGCCTTCGGCAAGACGTGACACAATCACGTCGATCGCCGCGGCGATCTGCCTGCGTTGCCTAGCAACCGCCTGGGGGACTGTCGCATCTTCTGCATTTATCAGATCGACAATCTCCTGTGTCGAGAGCTGATCGATGTTCTCGCTGGCGCGATTGCGTTTTTCGGTTGTCGGCAGGATTCTCGGTCTTTTTGTCATTCAGGCATAGCGCTCCCGATTGAGAATTCGTGTCCTTGCTCGGGCAACTAGCTTTACAATAGCAGGTTACAAGCTTGCCCGCGGCAATTTACTACCCTTCAAGGGTATATTATCTTGCCCAAGACAACCGGCTGTTCGGCTCCGGTGGCTCCGGGAACATTGTTAGGTATTCCCTTCACTGTTGCCCAGGCCAGTATTGCGAACGAGACCGCTTCTTTGGCGTCGACACTGATGCCGAAGTCGCCGGTCGAGAGAATCTTAACGTCCTCAAGTTCGCTACGCAACATTTCAACCAGCGTTCTGTTATGGGCTCCACCGCCGCACAGGATCATCTCGTCGGGCATAGCCGGCAGAAACCGGCGGTAGGCCTGCGTGATGCTGCGCGCAGTCAAGGCAGTCACAGTCGCCACGACGTCGGTATCTGACAACCGTTTCTTTACGGCACGTCGGTAGATCTGATCAGCGAATACGGCGCCGAACTGTTCACGGCCGGTCGATTTCGGCGGGCGACGCCGCAGGAACGGATGTTTGCGCATCTCACCGAGCAGCTTGTTATCAACGACACCTCGTGCCGCCATATTACCATCCCGGTCGAAATTCCGCTTGCCGTCTGAGGCCAGACGGATGATGCCGTCTATCACCATGTTACCGGGTCCGGTGTCGAAGGCCACAATCTCATCCGACTTACTGCCGGCCGGGATGAAGGTGACATTAGCGATCCCCCCGATGTTTTGCACGGCGCGCGTGAGCCGATTGTGGCCGAACAACACATAGTCGGCGTACGGAACGAGCGGCGCACCTTCGCCGCCGGCGGCAATGTCACGAGGGCGAAAATCCGCAACGGTCGTGACGCCGGTGTGCTGAGCGATTACCGAAGGTTCACCGATTTGCAGAGTGGAACGTATGGCCCTGCGGCCATAGCGTCGGCCGCGAGGGCTGTGATATATCGTTTGGCCGTGCGAGCCTATCACATCTATTGAGCTAAGAGAGATTCGGCTATTGGAACATAGCTTGATGACCGAGTCGGCAAAGACTTCTCCCAGAACGAAATTGTAGTGACAGATATTATCCAGCCGGGCCGACTCGGGCCGACAGAGGCGAAGGACTTCCCTGCGCAAAGCAGGGGGGTATGGGAACATCTCGAATGCCCGCAATTGCACCTTTCGCCCGGCAATATCGATAATGGCGACATCAACACCATCGGCAGAAGTCCCCGACATCAGGCCTGCAACTCGCATCGTTCCCTTGCTCGCAGTTTTTCGGATCCTTCCGCTCACTTCCGCCTAGTCCTGCATCTACTAGTGTCAAGTCCTGTCAACCGTGACCGTCAGAGAACGGATTATACACTTGCCTGGTGTGATCCGCAACGCCCTTGGCGGGCAAAAGTATGTTTACATTGCCGCGGCAAAATGGTACGGATATTGGTTGTACGTGCGTCGCTACTGGAGATCTGCAATGTCAGAGGCAACGAAGAGAGCACAAGAATTCTTGAAGCGCGAAGGTGCATTTCGGTTGGGGCAATTGCTGACCGAGTCGTCTCATCCCAAGACCAGGAGGCTTTCGCGGACCGCGGCGGTCGATTTGCCGGCGGCGATTCGTCTGCTGCAATCGGTCGATGACGATATTCCGCCGGCGATGGAGCAGGTGCTTGGGCAGGAGTGTTTTCGGCAGCTCATCGAGGCGTTCGGTGATGCGCTGCGGACCGGCAGGCGAATCTTCTTTACCGGCTGCGGGGCGACGGGGCGGCTGAGCATCCTTCTCGAGGCGGCCTGGCGACGGTTCTGGCGCACAGTCGACGGTTCGTACTCTGAGATGGAGAATAGCGTCTTCAGTGTAATGGCCGGCGGCGATTTCGCCTTGATCAAATCGGTGGAAGGATATGAGGATTTCCCTGACTTCGGCAGATACCAACTGAGAGAGCGAGGCGTGGGCCCGGATGATGTGGTAGTGGCCATAACCGAAGGGGGAGAGACGCCTTTTGTCATAGGCACGGCCTGGCAAGGTCTCGACGCAGGGGCGAACGTGTTCTTTGTCTACAACAATCCGACAGAACTGCTGTGCAGTCACGTCGAACGTTCGCGGGAGGTGATCGAAGAGCCGCGCATCACCAAGCTCGATTTGACAACAGGACCGATGGCCATCACTGGTTCGACAAGGATGCAGGCCACGACGGCGGAATTGTTCGTCGTCGGCAGCGCGCTTGAAATCGCGCTGGCTCGCTTTCTGCGGGAAAAGCAGTCACCCATACATATCGAGGAATTCGGGCCGGACCGGTATCTCAGGCATTTGTCAGGACTGCTTGCGCAGCTTTCAAGTCCCGAGTCGGTCGATACGCTTGCCCGTGCGACTGAGTTTGAGGAGGTTATCTACCACAGGAAAGGGCTGGTGACTTATGCGGCGGATTCGTTCCTGCTGGACGTCTTGACCGACACGACGGAGCGGTCTCCGACATTCATGCTGCCGGCCTTTCGAAAGCGCGGCGACGATCTGTCACCGCGATCATGGGCCTTTGTGAAAGATCCGTCTCGTTCGACAGAAGAGGCCTGGCACTCGCTTCTGCAGCGGCCTCCGCGAGGCCTGGACTGGCCGGATGATGTATACAAAGAGTTGAACGCGCCGGCCGCCGTCAGGGCAAATCCGTCAAAACTTGACAATTCCGAGATTTACAGATTCATGATAGGCAACGAGACAGATCCTTCGCGCACGGACGCGCCCGATTCGGCGCTGGTTGCAGTGGCAGTTTCGGGCGAGACGGGCCATCTAACAAAGACAGCCCTGGAGAGTTTCGGCGGCTCATACAAGAAGACGGCAGCGTTGACCGTCGGCACAGAAGAGTCTGAGACGGGCACTGACGAGACATTTCACTTTTCCTGCAGCCTCGCCGACTCGCCGTTGCAGTTATGGCATCATCTTGCCGTCAAGCTCGTTCTCAACACACTGTCGACCGCGACCATGGTTCGCATGGACCGTGTCATCGGCAATGCGATGGTCTGGCTCTCACCCAGTAACAAGAAACTCATCGACCGGGGATCGCGATTGATTGCTCAAGAAACCGGGTCCAGCTACGAGCAGGCCTGCATCGCCTTGCACGAAGCGATGGAAGAAGTGAACGCCGGCCAGCAGCAGGGCCGAGAGGTTCCGTCGCCCGTCGCCCTAGCCATCGAACGGCTCGGCGGCCACCAGTAGGCTGTGGTCGGTGGTTGTTTCTTCAGTCGCCGTAGATGAGGTATTTGTCTCGAATCTTTCGAAAAGCTTTCAGCTCAACCTGCCATTCTTCGCGCAGCTTCTCCAGGGATGTCCCATCTGAAATAGCCTGTCGAACCTTGGGGGTTCCACATAGGCGATCGAAGTGTCCGATCTTCCATTCGAATTTGCCGGGATACATCCGGTAGATCTCATTGACGATTCTGACACCGCTGCAATATGGTTCGAGCCGGTCTCTATCTGTGGTGATGATCCGGACACCGTTGCACACCTGGCCCCTGTATTTGGAACTTACAGGTGTGAACTGAGTCGGCTCGAAGCGCATCGCCGGCATCTTCAGTCCGTTGAGTCGATCCGCCAGACTCTTGCCATCGATCCAGGGGGCACCGAATTGTCTAAACGGCTTATCCGTCCCTCTGGCCTCAGAGACATTCGTTCCTTCCAAAAGGCACAGGCCCGGATAGACCGTTGCGGTCTCGAGGTCGGGCATGTTTGGTGAGGGCTTTATGAAACGCAGAGCAGTCTGATCATACCACATGCCGCGGCGCCAGCCCGTCATAGGGATTACGACGAGATCGGCCTTGACGCTACCGGCGAGCCAGCCCTGTTCGTTAAACATCTTCGCCAGTTCACCAACTGTCATGCCGTGCCTGACGGGGATCGGGTATAGTCCAACGAAGCTTGCCAGCGGCGCCTCGAGGATACTTCCCTCGACGTAACGGCCGGTTATAGGGTTGGGACGATCCAGAACGACGAACCGTTTGCCGTTTTCTGCGGCTGCCTCCATCGCCAGTGACATCGTATAGATGTACGTGTAGAATCTTGCTCCGATGTCCTGAATGTCGAAGACCAGAACGTCTATGTCTCGCAGCATCTCGGCCGTGGGTTTTCGCGTCTTTCCGTAGAGGCTGTGAACGGGCAGGCGATAGACCGGATGGACCTGGCTGTCGGTCTTGATGCCCGCCTGCTCTGTGCCCCAAAGGCCGTGCTCGGGACTGAAAAGGGCGGCGACCGTCAGGTCCGGCATTTGCTTGAACTTATCGACAATGTACATGCCGTCGCTGTCGTAGGCAGTGTGATTGGTTACGATGCCCACGCGTTTGCCTCGGAAGATTTCACTGTATGCGTCCAGGCGATCCAATCCCGTCCGGACCGCTCCCTGGCAATTCGAGAACGCTGCGAGCAGACTCAGAATTATGCCCGCTGCCTTACCGTTTCCTGTAAGCATAGGTTGTTGCTCCTCTAAGTCATCAAAGAATACCATAATCTACTTGTTGCACCAAGACAAGCGGCAAGATAAGAAACGCGGTGACAGAGTCTGTTGTTTGTGCTAACATCTGCGGCAGGCATGGGTTTTCTTAAGGATGTCACAGGAAGAACTGATATGAAACCAAGGCAGGCGTTTGCAGCGATTCTAATGTTAGCGTCAGCCCTCGTGCCGGGGTGCCAGCAGGCCCGGCGCGTAGGGGGGATAGATAGCGAACAAGAGCAGCATTTCAGCGAGATTGGCCCTGTTGTCGAGGCCGAAATCGAGAAGGGCAGCTTTCCCGGCGCAGTGGTCTTCGTGGGCAGAGGAGATGATATTTTGTACTGGGAGGCCTTCGGCGCCGAAGTCATCGAGCCT
>LJTR01000415.1 GCA_001303465.1 Phycisphaerae bacterium SG8_4 | reverse complement strand
GGATGACGGGCGAGGTGATTCGTACGGCGCCGTGGCAACCCCTCGTCTCGGATCTGCAGGGTTCTTCGACGCGTATCCACCTTTCGATCGCCTACCTTGACGGCGAGCACCCTTCTGTAATTACCCAGAGCGGCCTCTATGAGAACGAGATCTTTACGGCCTACGACGCGCAACTGAAAAAGCTCTGGCAATACAAGAGCTTTTGGGAGACAGGCGGCAGTGGTGGCCATAAGATCGAGGTGGCTGACGTGGACGGCGATGGCAGACAGGAGGTTTTCGACGGGACCACATGCCTGAACCACGACGGGACCCTGCGCTGGTCGATCTACCGCCAACACCCGGACATCGTGTCCATCCATGATTATCTGCCCGGCCGCCCGGGCCTGGAGGTGTTCTATATCGTCGAGTCCAGCATGCACGCCGGTGTCTATCTGGTGGATGCCAGCTCGGGCGAAATCATCTGGAAAGTGAACCGCGAGGACGACCCGCGCTGGACGCACGGCCACCGGGGATGGACGGCCGACATCTGGGACGGCTCGCCCGGCATCGAGTGCGTCTCGAATCGGGCCGGCCATAGCGACCAGAATCTCATTCTGTTCTCGGCCGACGGTCGGTCTCTCCTCGAGCCGTTCCCGACAGGCTACACGCCCATCGAGTGGGACGGCGACCCAACGTCTGAACTGTTGGGCAACGGCGGCCGGACCCTGGCCAATTTCGACGGCAAGGAGGCCCGGATCGTGCCCGGCGTCCATCCCAATCCGGGACAAAGCGGCAGCGTTATTATGGTGGCCGACCTCTATGGGGACTTCCGGGATGAGCTGGTGCTGATTACGCCCACGCAGAGCGGCGGGCGGGCGATCAGCGTGGTTACCTCGCCGGAGGCAATCGACAAGGCCTTCGTCGCCGCCAACGAAAGCCTTGACTACCGCCTCTGGATTGGGCGCAACATGGGCGGCGGCTACCGCTCAGTCTATTTTCACCAACTTCAACGACCCGGCAGCGAGTAACGCTCTGAACGGAGGACGACGTCACGTGCAGAACTTTGTACATCCTGATCAGTACCGGTTGATTCTGAGGGTAAGACCATGAAAAGGTTGATGGGAGCCTGCGCTGTACGCCTTATCGAATCTAGGCTCGGAAGCCGTACTTACGTGCTGCCCGCTCGAAGTTGTCACAGAGGCCGACTCTTCCTCACAGGTATCGTTGTTGCGCTTGGTGTGTTTGTCTCTGATGTGAATATTCAAGCTGCCTCGTCGACCTCTCACGGCCGCAACTACATCGAGGTCAATGTCGGAACCTATACTTTGCCCGATCCACTTCTCGGCAATAACGGCCGACGCGTGACCGATGCCGAATCGTGGATGGCCGTACGCAGGCAAGAGATTCTGCGTGACTTTCGCGATCTAATGTATGGCCACAGTACCGAATTGCCTGTCTCACTTGCCAGCGAGGTTGTTGCCATACGCAAGGACGCCGTCAATGGACTGGCCACTCGAATGCTTGTCGCGCTGCGGTTCTTCGATGATCCAAACGCACCGCGCATCAACCTGATGCTTTACATCCCCAACAAGGCGACAAAGCCCGCTCCCGTATTCCTCGGACTGAGCTTTTACGGAAATGCCAGCGTTGAAGACGATCCGTCCATTCCTCTGGGCCGGGGGTGGATGCGTCGGCATAGCACGGCAGTGGTGGATAACCGCGCTACAGAATCACTGCGGGGGCTTTATGCTCACCGTTGGCCACTGGCATTCGTGCTAAAGCGCGGCTACGGTGTGGCCACGTTCTATTGTGGCGACGTGGAGCCGGATCACATCGAAGGCTGGCGGGATGGCATTCGAGGTTATGCGCTGAAGCGTGCGGGCCGGACTGAGCGGGCTCCGAATGAGTGGGGTATGCTCGGGGCCTGGGCGTGGGGGCTGAGTCGCGCCCTTGATTATCTGGAGACGAATCCAGCCGTCGACGGCAAACGCGTCGTCGTCTTTGGTCACTCGCGTCTGGGAAAAACAGCGTTGTGGGCCGCCGCGCAGGATGAACGATTCGCTTTGGCGATCTCGAACAACAGCGGCGAGGGAGGCGCATCACTTGCCCGGCGAAATTTCGGCGAGAACATTGCCTATTCGATCTATCACGCTTCATGGCGCTATTGCGATCGTTTCCGGGACTTCATTGACAAAGAGAAAGACCTGCCCTTCGATCAGCATATGCTCTTGGCGCTCATCGCACCGCGGCCGATCTATGTCAGCAGCGCCACCGAAGACCTGCTGGCTGATCCGAAAGGCGAGTTTCTCAGCACGGTTCACGCCGAAGAGGTCTATCGGCTCTTTGGCCTGGCAGGAGTCAACACCACCAAATGGCCGGAGGCCGACGAACCCGTGGGTCAAACAATCGGTTACCATCTACGCACGGGTAAACACGCTATCACCGCCTATGATTGGGGGCAATTTGTAGGATTCGCCGACCGTCATCTCAGTGGTATGACGCAGCATTAAGGCGACTGCGGACCCATATTCAGGATACGTGCGTCAAAAATTAGCTGTTTTGCGGTGGTCCGACCTTGCCTTAACAAGTACAATCAATCCTGTTGGTGGAAGTTAAATTTCCTGACAGTGAACAGTTAACAATTAATTCCGAAAGGCTGATAAAATGATAGAAAGAAGAAGACTCATAAAAAGAAGAGAATTTGTTAAGAAGAGCGTAATTGGGACTGCCGGAATTGCTATTGGTGGCATTGGATTTAGTGCTAAATCGTATGCTTCAATCATTGGTGCAAATGAGCGCATCAATTTGGCAGTTATTGGCATCCGCAACCAGGGTACTGTGCACATCAATAGCTTTTGTGGACTGAAGGATAGCCATAACGTAGTTGTGAAGACCCTGTGCGACCCAGATGAACTGCTGTTTGAACCGGCTTCGAAAATCGTAACTCAAAAGACAGGGGTCAAGCCATTGACAGAATGGGATATACATAAAGTACTTGATGACAAGGACATCCATGCTGTGTCAATCGTTACACCGAATCATTGGCACGCACTGGCAACCATCTGGGCCTGTCAGGCAGGCAAACATGTTTATGTTGAAAAACCGGCCTCCCATAATATTTGGGAAGGGCGGAAGATGGTTGAGGCGGCCCGCAAGTATAATCTGAGAGTTCAGGTAGGATTAAATAACCGTTCGTCTATAAATGTGATAGAAGCGATTAGATTTCTGCATGACGGCGGTATCGGCGAAGTCTTCATGGCCCGTGCCCTTTGCTTCAAAGCTCGCGATTCATATGGCATCGCCAAAGACAGTCAGCCACCTGCCACATTCCATTATGACCGATGGTTAGGGCCCGCTCCCTATCGCCCTTATAATGTGAAACGCAGTCACTATTGTTGGCACTGGTATTGGGACACGGGAAACGGGGATACCGGAAATACCGGACCACACCAACTCGACCTTGCCCGTTGGGGAATGAATAAAGACGAACACCCGGTTTCAGTATATTCTGCCGGTGGTATCTACGGATTAAATCAGGAGGAAGGCCCACCGGAAACTCGGACTCCAGGGAAGATGGTGTATGGCGCGGTAGAGACATATGGCCGTGACAAGACCTCGCAGGAGACTCCAAATACGCAAACCGCCGTATTTAAATACAGTGACGGGAAAATGCTTGAGTTTGAAGCCCGGGGCCGATATACCAATCATGAAGGAAGTCGAGGTCAGCAAGTCGGAAATATCTTCTACGGCACTGAAGGGTGGCTCGAAATCAGTGGATCTACATGGAAGGCATTCCGTGAACGGGAAAGAGAGCCTTTTGCCGGTTCAAAAGAGGACCGAAGACGCAGAGATGGTAATCATTGGAGCAATTTTATTGATGCGGTGCGCTCCGGTAAGGACGATGATCTTCATTGTGATATCAATGAGGGCTTCTATTCGACTACACTTCCTCACCTGGCCAACATCTCTTATCGTCTTGGCCGTATGTTGAAGTTCGTGGGTGATGACGAAAGGTTTGCCAATGATCCCCAAGCAGATAAGATGCTGACGCGGGTCTACCGCATTCCTTATGTTGTCCCGGATAAAGTCTAAGGGTTGCAATAGAGTGAACTCTGATTCCGGATACGACATGTGGCTATCAGTAGTCGGGGAACAATAGGGACCGGTGCGAATCAGAACGACAGTATTACTCTGGGTCATAGCCTGGCTGGCTGTGACATTGGCCATCGCCCAGAGTCGTGACCGACGACCGGACGAGCCGAGGGCCGGAAGGTGGAATCCCGGCCCGGGGGGGTATCGTGACTGGGGGCGGCGACCTCGACGCGTTCGGTCGCGAGATGAGTTCCCGACTTGGGAATTACAGCCGCAATTCCAGAAGGATGTCTTTACATTTGTGCGCATCCAGTACGATTCCCATGGGCCATTCGGCTGGTGGGACCGCTGGGACAATGACTATCCCGATAGTGACCTGAACTTTTCGTTTCGGCTCCAGCAGTTGACGTCACTGGAGGTGGCCCCGGACTGCAAGGTCCTGCGGCTTTCCGATCCGGAACTCTTCGATTATCCGTTTATCTATATGGCCGGTGTGCAGCGGATGGCACTCAGGGGTCCTGAGCAGGATGCGCTTCGACGGTATCTGCTGAACGGCGGATTTGTCATGATGGACGACTTCTGGGCGCCGGAAGGGTGGGCCAACGTTCTCGCCGAGATGCGCGGTGTCTTTCCGGATCAGGAACCGGTGGAACTGTCACTGGACCATGACATATTCCATATGATCTACGATTTGAAAGAGCTTCCACAGGTTGTAGACATTCGAACTTGGCGTGAGGGCCACACCTTTGAACGCCTGCACGGTTGGTCGGACGGGGATGAGTCCCCGCATTTCTGGTCCTATTTCGACGACCGCGGCCGAATGATGGCACTGCTCTGTCACAACAACGATCTGGGTGACGGCTGGGAACGTGAAGGCGAAAACGAGGAGTACTTTCATCAGTTTTCGGAGCGGCAATCTTACCCGATGGGCATCAATATTGTGAGTGCCACTTGGCCCTACCTGCAGCGTCAACAACTACCTGTCTGTTCCGGTAACATTATAGGCACCAAGCTTGTCACCATACCGGATGTACAACCGGCCGCCATACACAACCGGGTGTGCCCAGGTCGGCCGCTCTCCAGGGTCCTCGATCTTCAGTCTGCCGGTGACCTCAAAGGCCGTATCCGTCGGTTTTGCCAGGACCATCTTGCCGTCATCTGAGAAAAGATAGAACATCCCGTCAGCATAGGTAAGACATCCGTTCTTGTACTTGTAGGAGGATGCCACGGGAGAATCCTGGAAGATCGTCTCACCGGATT
>LJTR01000414.1 GCA_001303465.1 Phycisphaerae bacterium SG8_4 | reverse complement strand
GCCGGCATCCTGACTCCCGTGCTGACTTTTCACAAAGACTACTGCCGGGAAGACTGCAACCGCTGCACGCAGGTCTGCCCCAGCGGGGCATTAGCAGGCGTAGACCTCGGTGGCAAGCCGCACGTACAAATTGGTTTGGCCCGGGTCAACATGAACCTTTGCCTGCTTGGCGAAGACCGTGAATGCTCGGCTTGCATGCGCTGGTGTCCATATAATGCGATCCGTTATGTGTTCTCAGAAGCCGAGTACACGCTTGTGCCCGTGATTGATACCGGCAAGTGCAACGGCTGCGGAGCGTGTGAGGTTGCCTGCCCGACGAGCCCTGGCAAGGCAATCAGGATATTCGCAGATGCACTGCCAAAAGAAACGGCCTCTGCTTTTGGTGTCGAGCAGAGGCCGTGAGATCGGTTCTAGGACCCGTCTAGGCTTTCAGGAAGAATACGAACACGAGGACACCGACAAGTGCGATCGCGCAGGGGACGTAGAAAATGGAGCGCCACTGGAACTTGCCCTCTTTTCTGAACTTATCCATTACCACGCCGGCGAACTGCGTGCCTGCGAACAGGCCAACACCGGTTGTTGCCGCGAAGAGCAGCGACTGCACCGAGCCTCGTATCTCATCCGACGCCAAGCCATTTGCGAATATCTGGCCGACGATGACGAACAAAACATAGGCCAGGCCGTGGAGCGGCTGGCAGGCGATGATGATCCACCGTGGCTGCTGGAGTATGTAGGCTATGTACAGGACGAACCAGCACGACCCTCCGACGACGAGAGTCCACTTAATACCGATGCTGTCCATGAGACGGGCCATCAGGACTGCCGTGGCTATCGCCTGGACGGCTTGTGCGATTCCCATCGAAGCGGGGACGTTCTTTGCCGGTATGCCTCGGTCCTGCATGAAAGGCGCCGTGCCGAGAAAGTAGAACTGCATCAAGCCGAAGAAAACCATCGATACGATGACAAAGATGAGGAAGTTGCCCTGGCCGAACATTTGCATCGCGTCGAATATGGGAGTCGTCCCGGCTCCGGCCGGAGGTGTGTCCGGCAGCAAGAAGCAGCCGACGCCCATGATTGCTGACAGGACAGCCGCCAGGTAGAGGCAATCGCTTCCCTTCTCACCGGTCTTGAACTTCCATCGCCAGCCGGTGAGCGACCACGCAATCAGTGCCCATCCTATCGGGGCCCAGATGAAGATGTTGGCCGAAGCGGCATTGACGGCGTCTTCGGTCTCGTAGACCTTGCCGAGATGGTGGAACATCAGGGAATTGACCAGCGGCAGTGTCGCGCAGTAGCAGAGCGAGTAGAGGAACATCACTACGAGCAGGTTCTTGAACTTCGTCTGGCGCACAGCGAGATACATGAATACTGCGCCGAGCAAGTGCGCGATGGCGAGGATAAGCTCGGTGTTGACATACTTGTCGGCGAGTTGCCCCGAGACCAGCGGCATGAAAATACACGCGATGGGAAACGTCGCGTAAATCCACCCGGTCTGCTTGCCAGTCATCTTGAGCGGGCCTAGGAGTCTCGCCGCCAGGACCGGCATCCACGCGCCCCAGATCGCGTACTCCATGAACATCGCAAAGCTCAGAGCGAAGTACAGTTTGAATTCCATTTCAATCTCCTTCAAGTGCGTTCGGTCAGTCCTGCGGCTCCTTCGCGGCAGGTTCAGCCTCAGCCGTTTCGGTCTTTGCGGTCTCCTTGACGTCGTCGCGGAAGACGGCAGACAGGGCTGCCAACAAAATGATCGAGACTAAAGCATTGATGACGAAGACCGGATTCCAGTTGCATACTTCGTCTGTGGTGTAGCCTGCAATCAGCCGGACATTGACAAGAGTTCCGATCAGCATACCGACACCGAAACAGATCAGAACGATCAACCCTTGAGCCTGTGCGCGGATTTCCGCAGGGGCCTTTTTGTCGACGTAGACTTGGCCGCCGACGAAGAAGAATCCGAAAATGATACCGTGCACAAGGATCGCGATGTAATAGAGAAAGGTTTGGCCGCCTGCGACGCCACCCCACAACGCGAGGTAGCGTATCGCCAGGGCACCGAGTCCGATTACCATCGTCCACTTTGCGCCGAATCTGGACAAGGCCAGCGGGACAAGAAGCATCAGGAATATCTCCACGAACTGCCCGAGGTTCATGGTGGCAGTAATCTGCTTGAATCCCTGACTTTCGAAGAACTGAGAGCCCAGCGAAAAGTACATGGTGAACGGAATCATCACCAGCATCGAGATGACAATGAACAGCAGGAAGTTGCGATCCTTCAGCAGGGTGAGGGCCCGCAGGCCTAGAGCGTCGACGAGTGAAGCCTCCTTTCCCTTGGCAGGTGGTGGCGTGTTGGGCAACGTGAGGTTCAGCAGCGCGGCGACGAGAGCTGTCGCGGCACCGCAATAGAGGGGTACGGCCGTGCCGTCGATGGTCTTGCTTCCGAACAAACTGGTGCCGGCAATAAGGCTGAAGACGGCGCAGGCGACCCAGCCGATGGAGCCGAAAACGCGTATCTGCGGGAATTTGTCCGTCGGGTAGTTGGCCATGGCGATGGCGTTAGTCAGGCTCCACGTGGGCATGTAACAGAACATCGCCAGCAGCAGGATGACGAACATTGACGCCGGACTTGTCTGCCGGGCGCCCAGTAAGAACAATGCGGCGCAAGCAAAATTCAGGATCGTAAGGACCTTCTGACTGGCGAAATGACGATCCGCGATCATGCAGAATACCGGCGCGATCAGACAGCCGAGCGGCATGACGCTGAGAATCCAGCCCTGCCAGTCTGCCGAAACCTCCAGATTCTTTAGGTAGGCAGCCAGCGGGACCCACCATACGGCGAACATCATGTATTGCAGGAACATCATCACACTCAGACGGATTCTGATGCTTGTTGAGGCCTTGTCCATTTTGCTCTCCTTAACCTTGGTTCAGTTATGCCGTCGGAGTTCGAGACTCCGAAGGGTGCTAACCGCCAATACTGCACAGTCTGTCGGCTGCGAGCTTGATGTCGCCGGGCCGGTCGTCGCCGGCTTCGCGCTCGATGGCCAAGGCGCCGTCGAAGCCGATTTCTGACAGGGCGTTGAGGAACTTGTCGGGTTGAACCTGCCCCTCGCCCCAGGGAACTTCAGCGCCCCAGGTGCCGGGCTGCTCGGTCTTGGTGGCGTCCTTGATGTGAATGTGCTTGATCCACGGGGCCAGGACCGTTACCGCCTCGATTGGATTTCCCTTATCGTAGAGAATCATGTTGGCCGGATCGAAATTGACGCCGATAGCCGGGTGATCCAGTTCCTGCATGAAGTGTTTCAGCTCTTCGGCCGTCTCCTGCCCCGTCTCCAACAACAGAATTAGATCCTTGTCGGCCGCCGCGTCGGCAAGGGTTCTGATCCGGTCGTAAAACTTATTTGCGTATTCGGCATCACTCTCATCAACGAATCCGGCGTGCATCGAGAGGTACTTGACTCCGAGCTTGACCGTCGCGTCGACGGCGCCGAAGAACAGATCGCGATTCTGCTCCCAGCAATCGTCGGGGACCACTCCGCCGGTGACCTTTATGGTGTCGAGCGTGGAGTAATCCTCCTGCGGAAAATCAATCATCGTTGCCGTCACTGTCCAGCCCGCCTTCTGCACGGCTGCAAGATATTCGTCTCCGCCGTCTCCGACCGCACCTCTGATCCCCAGGTGCACGTGGTCGATTCCGATGTTCTTCAGGGCTTGTGCCACTCCGTCAACGTCTGTCTGGAGCGACCAGGTGCAAACTCCGATAGGCCAACCTTTGCATTTCATTTCATGATTCTCCAAATCAAATCCTTGTCCATGGCTTTAGCTAATCGAAACCTTTTGTCCGGTGCTCGCCGATTCCTTTTCAGCGTCGACGATCTTCACCGAATTCATCGATTCTTCCAGTGTCGTTATCGCTTCGACCTTCTCACCGCTTGCGGCCTTGGCGAAATGCTCTATTTGCCGGAGCCATCCGTCGCCTTCAGCGACATCTGGTGTTATCGCCTCGCCTTCGGTAGGGCAGAGCCTGAAAGCCGGGTCGCGCGTCAGGTCGTAAACGAGCGTCGCTTTCTCCAGCACGATGTTGAAGCTCATTTCGAACCCGAACGCCGGCATCATTCCCCAGCCGCCCTCGGCTGTGATCGCCATGTCGTTGTCATAGAAATATTGGGTCGAGATGTGCATCAGTCCGCCACCGGGGCCTTTTCCTGCAACGCTGCAAACCGCCTTCGGCATGCCGAAGAGGAACTGCACGTAGTCGGTGTCGTGGATGTGCAGGTCGAGAGCCATTCCTCCGCTGCGCTGCTCGTCGAGGAACCAGTTGTCGATGCTCCAGGTCGGAGCGGCGCCGAGACGCTGGAGTGTCGCGGAGATGACCTTGCCGTACTCGCCCGAGTCGATTATTTCTTTTGCCTTGGCATACTCGGGCCAGAAGCGGACGCAGTGACCGATCTGCAGGACCTTGCCGCTGCTCTTGGCGGCGTCGATCATCGGCTTGCACGCATCGGCGGTGAGCGCCATCGGCTTTTCGCACATGACGTGCAGACCCGCCGACAGCGCCTTTATCGCGTTGTCAGGATGCAGATACGTCGGCAGCGTTATCGAAACGGCGTCGAGCTTTGCCTCGGCCAGCATCTTGTCGAAGTCCGAATAGACCTCAAGCGTGCTGAAATCGACTTCCTCCTGCCCGTCACCGATGTTGCCGACCGCTCTTTTCGTATCCTCTTCGATGTTCGGATTGACGTCGCAGATCGCGACGACCTCGGCGCCTTCGACCTTCTTCCAGCACTTGTAATGCGTCTGGCCCATGAACCCGAAACCAACAATACCAACTCTCAACATGGTCGTTGTCCTCCCGATTATTGTAGATCGTCTAGTTCTCTGTGGTCATATCGCCAGCATTCTATCAGCGCCGATGGCGTTGGCAAACACATTTGCCCAAAAATTATCAGGCCCTCTCCCGCTCGATGTGCCGGCGGATCTGCCGAAAGATTGTTGAAATTGACTCGGAAACGTGGTGTCATGGGATTAGAAGCGTACACGGTTGTTTCCGTTGCGCGTGTTTGTAGTCACGAACGGCAAGACTTTTGGATCAGACTACAGGAGGCAGACTGAAAATGAGAATTCGTGATTCGGTTTTCTTGGTGG
>LJTR01000413.1 GCA_001303465.1 Phycisphaerae bacterium SG8_4 | reverse complement strand
TGCCGCCCACGAATTGCCCGCCGTAGAGCCCGTCGCCGTAGTTCATCAGGCGGCCGAACTTCTCGCCAAGCTCGATCGCCACATTCGGCATTCCCGGTGCGATCAGGCCTGCGTAGTCCGCTTCGATCTGATAATCGATGTCGTCGGCGTGCTTATTGAATTCCGGATGACCCGAGTCCGGAGGAGCAATGCCACGGCGCAGCAGGTCCCTGCCTTCACGGTTCGCGTGCCAGAGCGGATAGCCGCTGTTGGCAAAATCGATACCCGCCTGGCGTATTGAGACATCCAAACCGTACAACTCGAGCGTTCGCATGAATGTCATCTCGACGTAGATATCGTCCTGGCGGAACTGATTGATCTTCTCCGGGCTCCAGGCCGGCATCTTGTCTTCGGGGATGATCTGTCCTCTGTAACGAAACTCGGTCGGTCCGCCCCAGCCGACGCCGGCCATCTGCCCAATCCAGCCTGCCTTCATCTTGTCCGCGTAGTCCTCGACGGAAATGCGCCGAACGTTCGGGGTGGCGGTGCCGCCGATCGCATCGCTCTGGCACCCGGCAGCCAGGCCCAGGCCGACTGCCACTATCATTGGGATTGTCAGTAAATCCTTAGCCATTGTTGCACCTCCACTTAAGCTTTGCACATAATAAAGGTTGACTCGTCTGGGATTTTATAGCCGCCTGCAGCGCGGAAGACAAGCCTTTTTGCCACGGTGCCGGAAAAAGCGGCAAGATGACACTTTTTGAACTGTAGGTTTGCAATAGTCGCAGCAACGTGTATAATACGCGCCAGTTCTTGCTGGACTACTTGTATATAGAGGACCTCGTGCAGGTTTAAGATATGCTGGAATACAAGAGACGACTCGTAACACTGGCCGTCATGGTCGTGCTGTCGGCGTCATGGACCGCCTCGGCGGACACGTGGCGTATGGACCAAGAGCAGCAGTGGAAAGAAATCTCGGCCCAGCGAAGGGACAGTTTCCTGCTGGCATTGGCCAATGCGGACAGATTTGTCAACGCCGGGCAGGCCAAGCCCGCACAGGCGTCGTTTGATGCGATCAAGAATGACTTTCCTGAAATTGCCGGCCCCGACCTCGATCTCTTCGTCGAGGCTGAAATGTACTTCTGTAAGGGAAAGCTCGCCAAGACGATCAGGACTTACGACAAGCTGCTCAGCGAGAGTCCGCGAAGCAGTTTTCGCGATGCGGCGCTGAAGCGGCAGTTTGCTGTCGCAGAGCGTTTCCTGGCCGGCGAAAAGAAGACCATCCTCGGGATAATAAGGCTAAGCAGATACGGCGAGGGCATCGCAATAATGGAGAAGATCACCGACCGAACGGGCTTCGATACGGTGATGGGGATAGACGCATCCCTGGCTGTGGCCAGGAACTACGAATCCAGAGATAAGTTCAGCGAAGCCTATCTCAAATGGTGGGAGATATCCCTTCACTGGCAAAAAGGCCCGGTGGGCAGAGATTCGCTGCACGGGATGGCGCGCTGCAAGTGGGCCGTGTATAACAGACATCCCGAGCACAAGAGGCCGCTTTACGACGCCTCATGTCTGAACATTGCAAAGAGCTCCTACCAGAGATTCGGTATGCTCTATCCTGATGATGCCGTGGAAATCGAGGCGTACAAGAAGGTCAGAGAGATAGATCAGCAGCTGGCCGACAAGCAGCTTGCTATCGGTCGTTATTATCAGAAAGTAGGAAACATACAGGCGGCTAATCTTTATTTTGACATGGTTGTCAGGGATTGGGCCAACAGCAGGGCGGCACAGACCGCCAGGGAAATGCTTGCCGAAAATCGGGATATGGCACCCGACTCTGAGGCACCCTCTGAGAAATGAAGAACGGAATCGGCAAAAATCGGCGCATCAGCCGCAAGTCTCCATCTGTGCTGGCAATCCTGTGCTCTTGTGTGTTCTCTTTCAGCCTTTGCGGATGTGCGGGCCTGGCCGGCTATTCCAGCGAATCGCTGTTTCCTGCGGATGTCGAAAGCGTTCGCCTGGAGATGTTCGACAATCAGACCTTCCGCCGGGGGGTCGAGTACGAGCTTTCCGATGCCCTGGCCAAGCGGATCGAGGTCGATACGCCTTACAAGATAATTACCGATGCCGATCGTGCCGATACTGTGATGGGCGGTCAAATAGTGGCCTTAGATGAACTGGCGCTCAGCACGGACCGAGAGTTGGGCACAGTATTGGAAAGTGAGGTGCAAGTGCGGGCTGTGGTCCACTGGAAGAACCTCAAGACAGGCGAACTCATGATAGACTATCAGCAAGTCAGTGCCTCTGCAAGCTATTCGTCACTCCAAATGCAGGACTTCAAGTATGCATCGAGTGTGGCGGCAAACAATTTGGCACGAAAGATCGTAGAGCTCATGGAAGCAAGTTGGTAGAGTTGTGAGAGAAGTTAATCCCGGATCTGGCGAAGGGCAAACAAGTGCCCGCGGGAACGGAGATGCAGAGAACTATACTATGAATGACAATCAAGACCCCAATACACCCTCACCATATCGTGGTTCACAGAACAAGCCGGGCAAGAAAACCTCTCTGCCGCGCTACAGAAGGACTCCGTTCGGCTACCTCATAATCATATTTGCGCTGCTGACGATGATGATGATGATCAAGCCGTGGTGGGGTGTTGCTGACAGGATAAGCTGGAACGAATTCATCTACCACGTCGGGAAAGGACACATCAAGAGTGTTACCGTCAAAGATGTGGAAATAGTCGGCGAGTTCAACGACGACGGAAAGAACGAGCGCACGGAAAAAAACGAAAAAGCGTCCGACTCATTTGCAGTGGATTACAACCCGAACTGGGTGGGGCCGGACTACACCCAGGCGCTTGAGGACAGCGGCATAGAGGTCAACTTCGCCAGGCAGCATATCTGGCTCATCATGCTGATGCAGTGGGTCTTTCCGCTGCTTGTGATTGTCGGGTTCTTCTACTTCATCTTTGCCCGGAACCTCCGCAGCGGGGCCGGTGGAATGCTTATGTCGTTCGGCCGCAGCAAACACAGGCTGCAGGGCAAAGACCGATCAAAAGTGACATTTGAGGACGTTGCCGGCGTCGAAGAAGCAAAGGACGAGGTCGCTGAGATAATAGAGTTTCTCAAGAACCCGAAAAAATTCCAGCGCCTCGGCGGCCGTATTCCTCGCGGAGTCCTGCTCGTGGGCCCGCCCGGCTGCGGAAAGACGCTGCTGGCCAAGGCCATCGCCGGCCAGGCGGATGTGCCGTTCTTCAGCATATCCGGCAGCGATTTCGTGGAGATGTTCGTCGGAGTCGGCGCATCGCGGGTGCGCGATCTATTCAAGCAGGCCAAGGAGAATTCGCCCTGCATTATCTTCCTCGACGAAGTTGACGCAATCGGACGAAAGCGCGGTGCCGGCTTCGCAGGCGGCGGACATGACGAGCGCGAGCAGACACTCAACGCAATACTGGTCGAGATGGACGGTTTCGACACGAACGACCAGGTCATCGTAATCGCGGCGACCAACCGCGCCGACATACTCGACCATGCGCTGACACGCCCGGGTCGTTTCGACAGGCAGATCTTTGTGCCGCTGCCCGACTTGAAAGGGCGAGTCGAGATTTTGAAAGTCCACGCCAAGAAGGTGAAGCTGGGCCCGGATATCAGCCTGGAAAGACTGGCGCGAGGGACACCGATGTTCAGCGGAGCCGATCTGGCGGCCATAATCAACGAAGCCGCTCTGGCGGCAACGATGGGCAACAAGGACCACATCGAGATGGCCGATCTGGAGGAAGCCCGGGACAAGGTCCGGTGGGGAAGAGCCAGAAAGAGCCGGGTAATCGATCAGAAGGAAAAGGAAATCACGGCCTATCACGAAGCCGGACATACGCTCGTTCAATCTCTGCTCGAAGATGCAGACCCCCTGCACAAGGTAAGCATAATTCCTCGCGGGCCGATGGGGGGGGCGACCTTCGCTCTGCCGGAGAAGGACCGGACCATATTTACGAAACACTATTGTATGGCGCTTCTAAAGGTTTGTTTCGGGGGGCGAATTGCCGAAGAGTTGTTTTGTGATGACATATCCAGCGGCGCCCAGTCGGATATTCAACAAGCCACTAACATCGCCAAGCAGATGGTCTTGACCTGGGGTATGAGCGAGGAGCTTGGTCCGATTAGCTACGGGCCGGACTTGGGCGTCAGGGAAGCGATATACATCGGGCCGGCGGAGAAGGAGTATTCGGAAAAGACAGCCGAGGCAATCGACAGGGAAGTGCGAAGGATCACCGACGAGGCGTATACAGAGGCAAAGACGCTGATAGAGGCAAACAGGGACAGACTCTCGGGCGTGGCGGCCGCTCTGTTGAAATACGAGACGCTCGACGCCGATGAGGTGACGCTTATCCTGGAAGGCGGCGTCATGGACAAACCCACTGTCACTGATCTGCTGGCTGCCGAGCAGGCCAAGAGAAACACGCCGGAGCCCGATTCCCAAGGTGAAAAGGAGTCAAAAGAGCAACAGGCCGAGCAAGAGCCGCAGGGGCAACCGGCCGACTAAGGTTGTCGCCTTCTCTGTTTATGCTAGAGATTTTTTGCGGGGAGAACACTATCATGTCGAAAGATAGACTTCTTGCGTGCGTAGCATTGATGGTGTGCATTTCTGCGACTACTTGCAGCGTTATTGCCCAGAACATCGGCGCGGCCGAAGCGAGCGCCGCCCCCAACGGCGCCGCCGAAGCTGAACTGGCAAGGCATGAGCAGGAATCTTCATCGGTCCGAATCGAGCCCGCACGAAGGGGCCCGCAATACGGTATGGCGGTCGTGTTCACAGGAACTGACGACCTGCACTACTATGCTAGACCGGAGACGGCGGCCGCACCGGGGTTCGAATTGAAGGTGGCGGTCAGGTCGGACGCTTTCGAGTTTGGCGATCCCGTTTTTCCCCAATGGGAGATGTTCACCGATTCGGCAGACAACCGGGTCGAAGTATATGCCGGTGATTTCACAGTCTTCGTGCCGATAACGGCGGCGGCCAAGGAGCAGGCAGCGACAGGCCCAAGTGACGTCCGGGTTCTGATCACGGGCCAGGCATGCACGAGCAGGATTTGTCTGATGCCGTTCGAGCAGACGCTGCAAGCAGGTATTGACTGGAGCCGGCGTGACTCGTGGGCGCAGATCGAACTCGAAGCCGAAGCCGAGCCCGCG
>LJTR01000412.1 GCA_001303465.1 Phycisphaerae bacterium SG8_4 | reverse complement strand
AGGATATCTTGTCCGTCTCGCTCTATGACCAACAGGGGACCCAGCTATGAGGGCACACCGAATCGATATTGATTTAGTTGACGTTCCTGCCAGCGGATTCGACAGGATAATCGAATGGCTGCTGATATCACTGCTGGCCTTTGCACCTCTCGCATTTGGCGCCGTGGAGGCCTGGAGCGAAGAGGTTGTGATAATCCTGGCGGCGGCTATCTCTATCTGCTTCCTACTGAAGCTTGTTGTCGAGAAAGATACACGCCTCGTGTGGTCCTGGGCGTACGTTCCGGTCGCGTTGTTTATCCTTCTAGCAGTGTTTCAGCTCGTTCGGCTGCCAGCAAGCCTTGTAGGTGCAGTTTCTCCGAACACCGCGGCGATAAAGAGCGAACTGCTGGCTGATTTGCCGAATTCCAGCAACTTGCTTGAGTCCATGACCATGAGCTTTTATACGAACGCTACAAAACACGACCTCCGGCTGGTGCTCGCCGTTGCAGCGGTGTTTTTTGTCGTTGTAAACGTCTATCGCCGGCCGGATCAGATAAAGCGGCTCTTAGGTGCGGTTGCCATAATCGGTGGCGCAATAGCCCTTCTGGCTCTTGCCCAGGACCTTTCCGGCACCGGGAAGATATACTGGATGGTCACCATAGTTCACCCCAAAGCCTATTCAGGTCCCTTCATCTGCCACAGCCACTACGGCCAGTTCATGAACCTTTCCATCGGCGCAGCCCTGGCCCTGATTATGGTCAAGCTGCACGAGACCTTCGCCGGTAGAAAGGTCACTGCCTCGGCGGTCGCTGAATATCTTGGTTCTCCGCAGGCCTATGTCCTTTGGGCCCTTGCAGGTATGATCATTTTGGGAGCAGCCACCGTCTTCGTCTCACTGACCCGCGGCGGCATGGTGAGCATGCTAACTGCAGCAGGTTTTACTACCCTAGTTCTTAGCTGGCGAAGGTCAGTGAGAGGCCGCGGCTGGATAATGGTCCTGCTGGCGCTTGGGGCATTTGTCGGTGTCCTCTTTATGGGTTTTGACGCGGTCTACGACCGCCTCGCAACTCTGCGGCAATTGGATCAAGCAGCAAGCCCGCGCTGGAAGATACTCAAAGGTGTAGCGACCGCCTGGACCAGGTTCCCTCTGCTCGGCACGGGCCTGGGCACCCACGAAGTGGTCTACCCGATGTTCGACCGCGCAACAATGCCCGCCCTGGCATCCCATGCAGAAAACGAGTATGCGCAGGCTGCCGAGGAAACCGGTATTGTCGGTGTGGTCCTTCTTCTTGCCTTGTGGGTCACTGTTTGGGTCAGTCATATTCGAAATGTCAAGAGCGGATCGGCGCCGATCCGCTCGGCAGCCTATGGTCTGGGCTTTGGGCTTATTGCGATAATGGTTCACAGCTTCAGCGATTTTGGCCAGCATCTGCCGGCAAATGCGATGCTTTCTGCGGTATCGTGCGGACTCTTGATAGGATTGGCCAGCACGGAGAAAAGGTCCAATCTGGTCGCAAGATCTGCCGCTGCATCCAGGGTGTCCATAGTTCTGCGAGGCGCAGCCGTGGTCTGCGCATCGGTAGTGTTTGCATGGGCACTGCTAGGCGCCAATAGTGCCCGGCTGGCTGAAACCCACTGGAAAAAGGCCCTTGCGGTCGAACGGAGACTGAGTGCGAGAGACTGGCAGGGAAGTGACGAAGAATATATAGAACTGATCAGGCACGCTGGGTCTGCCGCCGATTACGAACCTGGCAATGTAAAATACCGTCACTGGCTAAACGTCTACCGTTGGGAGTCCATAAGCCGCATTACCGACCCGAATACCGGCGAACTTGCGATCCCCGAACAGTCGATGGAGTTTGTCCACCGCATAGTTGATGAGCTGAACAGCGCACGGGCGCTCTGTCCGACTTACGGGGTGACTCATTGCGTAGCCGGCCAGCTTGAGAGGTTTATTCTGGGCCGGCCGGAGGGCGAAGAACGCATACGAAAAGGCTTTCAACTTGCACCCAGCGATCCGACGGTCTGTTTTGTAGCCGGCCTGCTCGATGCAGAGCAGGGCCAAGCCGAAGCAGCGTTCGACAAGCTCAGCAGGGCAGTCGAACTGAAGGCCGGGCTGTTCAGCGAAGCAGCATACGTGTGCATAAATCATCTGGACCGCCCCGATCTGGCGGTGATGCTTGCAGGTGAAAATTCGGGCCGTTTGAATTATGTGGCCAATGCCCTTTCTGAAATAGAGGAACACGAAGAGCTTGCCGAGAAGGCCCAGGCCCAGGTAGTCGAGTTGCTCAAGCAGAAATGTTCTGAAGCCGACGCCCCGGCTTCGGTACTTGCCTCTGTGGCTAGTATTTACAGAAGGGAAGGCGACAACGAAGCGGCTATCGAACATTATCGCCGCGCCCTTGCAATAGAGTACGGCCATGTCCAATGGCGTCTATATCTGGCACGATTACTTGCAGAGACAGGCAGAATACCAGAAGCAATTCATGAGGCGAAGATATGCCTTCGGCTGCGACCAAAATTCGCGGCGGCTGAAAATCTAATTGCCGATCTGTCCATTTTGCCCGGCGCCGTTACTGAGGACAATCCGTCGCCTTAGAACGTGAAGACAACAAGATGAATGTTGCTGTTGGCTGATTGCTAATTGCTAACCGCTGAGAGCTAACAGCTATTATCGGTGCACCGACGAGAACGGAGTGCGCGCAGGGCGAACGGCAGGAGTGTAGAAAAGAAGTAGACGAGTAGACGAGAATGCGAGAAGAGTAGAATTCAAGAAGGCGGTAAAAGAAGAAGACGGGAATTCGAGAAGGTAAGAAGATGAAACTGCTCGACTACTTATCTCCTTGACTACTCGACTCCTGAAATTCCGTCGTTACCCTTCTCGACTACTTGACTTCTGTCTTTTGAAAGAAATGCTCAAATTATCTGAAAATCCGGCTGTTCTGACACCGGCCGTTCGCTCGCTGACCGAGCTGACCGGCACCTGGTGGGCAGCGCGTACAAAGGCCAGATTCGAGAAGGCCTTTGCATGGGACATGTTCAATCGAGGCATAGGCTATTTCCTGCCGATGCGGGAGAAGATTCTCTTCTCAGGCCGACGCAAGCGTCGCGTTATGGTGCCGCTGTTCACCTCATATGTCTTCTTCTGCGGCACAGAATCAGACCGCTATACAGCGTTGACGACGAAGCGCCTGTGCCAGACGATAGAGGTTGCTGACCAGGACGGTCTGATAGAGGACCTTGCAAGAATAGAGAGGGCCCTTGCAAGCAAGGCCATTATTGACAATTACCCCCGTCTTCCCGTCGGCAGCCGCTGCAGAATCCTCTCCGGACCCATGATGGGAACCGAAGGTGTAGTTATCCGAAGAAAAGATGCAAAGGCCCGTATGGTCCTTGAAGTCACGATTCTCGGCCAGGGTGCTTTGATAGAAGTAGATGCGGATCTGTTGGAAGCAATTTGATGCTAAGTCCGAAACTCTAATATCTAAATTCGAAACAATATCTAATGACCAAAATTCAAATCACCAAGAAGACAGTGATGCTGTCATTCTGAGCGAACCGATTTCGGGTTTAGTACTTCGTTCTCAATCTATCATCTGTGTACTGTTGCGCTGTCCGCCAAGTGCTAACCGCTAACACCTAAAACCTAAAACCCAAACATGAAAACCTATCTCTACGTATATCTCGGGTCGGCATTTCTGGCGCTGGTAACAACACCTGCAGTCATCTGGCTGGCGCGTCGAATCAAGGCTGTCGATTATCCGGGCGTTCGCACCATTCACGAGCGCCCAATCCCGCGTATCGGAGGTGTGGCCATTTTCATCTCGGCGATGTCTCTGCTGATCGCTGTGTTGTTCTTGAGCAATCCTATTGGCAATGCCTTCAGAGATATGCGACTGCAGCTTGCGACCTTGTTTTGCACAGCTACATTCATCTTTTTCATAGGGCTCGTGGATGACCTGAGAAGACTGCCGGCCCGATTCAAGTTCCTGGCCGAGCTGCTCGCCGCCTGTGCAGTGTGTTTCGTAGGGGTACGAGTATCCAAGGTTGGAGTCACCGATCAGTGGATATTGCAGTTGGGCTCATTGAGCTGGCCCCTGACGCTTCTTTGGATTGTCGGCGTCACGAATGCTGTCAATATGAGCGATGGCCTAGACGGCCTTGCTGCCGGGATCTCGGCAATAGCCTGTGGGGTAATCGCCGTATTTGCCATCCATGGGGGCCAGGCTGTCATGGCGGTACTAATGCTCGCCCTGATGGGCAGTCTGACCGGCTTTTTGTTCTTCAACTTCAACCCGGCAAGGATCTTCATGGGCGACTGTGGCAGTTTGTTCCTGGGCTTTATTATTGCCGCTTCCAGCGTTCTATGCTCGATGAAGTCTTCTGCCCTGGTCGGCCTTGCCCTGCCCTTTTTGGCCCTGGGAGTACCCATCTTTGACACTCTGTTTTCGATGATGAGGCGATTCTTAGAGCGCAGATCGATGTTTGCACCCGACCGCTCACACTTTCACCACAAACTTGTCGATTTGGGCCTGAAGCAGCGACATGTTGTAATCTTCATCTACATAATTACGCTTATTACAGCCGGCTTGGGGATGTTTATGATGGTCACTCGTGACGGCACTGCCCTGATGATCTTCTTATGCATCTTGCTGTTATTGCTTGTCACGTTCCGCGTTGCAGGTCCTTTACGGCTTAAGAATACGATAGCCGCAGTGTACAAGAAATACCAATTTGCCAGCCAACGCGAGCAGCAGCAAAGGATCTTCGAGCACGCACAGCTTAGTCTTCGCAATGCACGCAGTTCCAAAGAGTGGTGGACATCTGTCTGCAATGCGGCCGAGCGCATGGACCTCGCCTGGGTGTCGCTCAAAACGAGGCATAAAGACGGTCGCGTCGAGGAGGAAATCTGGCGAGCGCCGCAGTCTGAGCCCGATTTGTCACGCATCATCACAGTGACCATTGCGCTTGGCAAAAGTAAGAAAGGAGCCGCCGAAGAGTTTGAACTCGCCATCTCTGCCAACGGCTCGCTCGAAGACGCCAATCACCGCGCCACACTGTTTGGCCGCCTCATAGATGAGCACGGTGTCATCAGCGGGTAGTCTGGAGGCTCAGTCTGCAGAAGCCGACAATTATGGAGGTATTAGTCATTATGCACTATGAGGGCAAGTCTTTCTGGAAATCCCTAGAGAT
>LJTR01000030.1 GCA_001303465.1 Phycisphaerae bacterium SG8_4 | reverse complement strand
TGGCCACGATAAAGGGCTACTACGACTACGGCATATTTCAGGCGATACAGATTGCCGGCATCATTGCGATGCGGCACTGCGAGGAGGATATTGCCGCTCAAAACCTCAAGTACCAGTCCCGGCGGGACGTTGTCTGTGAGGGGCTCAGCAGGATCGGCTGGGAAGTGGACAAGCCGCGGGCGAGCATGTTCGTCTGGGCAAAGGTGCCGAAGGAGCACTCCGGCGGCAAGGGCAGTATCGACTATGCGATGGATTTGATGGAGTACGCGGAGGTCTCGATCGCGCCGGGCAGGGCTTTCGGCGAGGGCGGGGAAGATTGTATGCGCATCGCCCTAGTGGAGAACGAGCAGCGCCTGCGGCAGGCGGTGCGCAATATCAGCCGATATGTGCGAAAAAGCCAGTGAAAATCGCGTGGAAAATTATGCGCACCTAGAGCACCGGAGGGCCCATAATATACGTGTCGAAGCTGTCGAAGTTTGAATTTCAGCGGACCGGCGGTCGACGAAAGGCCGTGCAGCGCCGAAACAACTTGACTTTTTGGGAGGAATTTGGTTTAATAGCAGGGTAGAGGTTCATCGCTGCATGGCGGTGTGTTGCGAGAAGAGTTGAATTCTGTCACAGCGGGGGTTGGTCTGATGAAACGGGGGGCCGTGACATTCCTTGGGCGCAGGCCAGTGGCCTTGGCAGTTGCCGTCATAGTGTGGGGGCTGTTTGCCCAGGCGGATTGCCAGGCTCAGGAGGTCCTTCTTCTTCTCGAACAAACCCCGGTAAAAGGCGGCAAAATAACTCCGATCGCCGGGGTTCACCACTTTAAACCGGGATCAGAGGTTGTTCTGAGCGCAAGTCCAAAGCCGGGCTATCAGTTCGTTCACTGGTTGGGCGATGTCAGTGACGCCAAGGCGCGCAGCACGATCGTTTATCTCGACAAGCCTAAGGTCATCGTCGCGGTCTTCGAGCAGGCCGAGTATGGCGCCAAGGATATCCTGGCCGCCGGTGGAGGCGGCGGCGGAGGCGGCTTGATGCCAACTGCCGGCAACTTCTTCCCACAGAGCGGCATCAGTGCCGCCGGTGGAGGCGGCGGCAAGCCAGAACAGGGGCCGATCGTATACATCAAAGAACCGATACCACAGGTTCCTGAGCCGGCTACCGGGGCGCTGCTGGTGACCGGAAGTCTGCTTGCCCTCGTCCGGCGACGCTCAAGGCGGGCTCACTCGAATCTGTAGCCACAGGTATCTCGAGTAACAAGCTCGGATTCGGTCCGGGGGTATTTCCTGCAGTTCAACGGACGGATCGGGTAGATTGAACAATACTCTTTGCCGTCCTCGCCGGGCTTGATGAACGGACATACATTCGGCAGCTTGCAGCAGGCGCCGCAATTGACGCACTGATCTCTGCGTCTATCGGAAACGGGCAGCACGGACGTGATGGTCCTCTTCGCCTTGGCGGCCCAGGTGTTTTCTTGTTTGTCAGCCATGACCCAATGCTCCTACGATTTCCTGAAAACCGCGACGACATTTTCGACATCCACTACGAAAAGCCGATTGTCGCCTTCAAAGTCAACAGGGATCGCATTTTTCGGATTAAACAGCACTTTGTCGTATTGACGCAGCGGTATGTCCGGCGAGTTCTCCACCTCGGCCGAGATAGTTATGATTCTGCCCGTAATTGTGGGGATCTCGATATTATCCGGCAGTTGAATGCCGCCCTTGGTTTGTTTCTTGTCCTCGTCCTTGCGGATCAGAACGCGACTGCCTATCGGCTCAACCGTCTCGAACGGCGATGTTTCGTCTTGTTTCTTTTTGCCCATAATACGTTGGTCCCGACATACTAGCCCGTCTAATAAATCCGGGTCATTGTACCTACACAAGGACCTCTTGGCAACTTCCGGGCGTGATGATTTGGTTGTCGAGCAATAACCTGAGCGCTCACTTTGATGCCGGCAGAAGGACAGGGATACTCGCCTACAGAGTCCTGCTGCCCTTTCATCCTTTTACAAGTCCATCTCCAACAGTCAATCGCTCAGGTGAGAGTATATCTTTCGTGCGATAGTCTTTCTCTCCCTTCTTAGTGTGACAGCTGATCTTGGAGCCAAACTGCAGTTTCCTCGGATCTACCTTCTTATCAAACTTGACAGGATCTTTGAAAATATACGGCAATTTTCCAGTCAGTTCTTCGTTGTCAACCTCTATGTAGTCTTGTGTGACTACTTCAAATTCAGCATCTTCAAACACCGTCTGCTGATGTATCCCCAGCTTCTCCTGCATCAACGGCAGGAATTCCGGATTTATTTCGTATCCAATGGAGTTCCTGCCGAGCTTCTTGGCCACCAGAGAAGTTGTACCGCTGCCGAGAAAAGGATCGAGCACCGTGTCATTTACAAAGCTGAACATTTTGATCAGACGCCTGGGCAACTCCCCGGGGAACATCGCAAGGTGCCCGTCCTGCTTTTCGCCGGGGATGTTCCAATGGCCGGTGAAGAACTGGTTCCATTCTTCCGTTGTCATCTTTGATTGTTCTTTGATCTCTTTGTTGACTCTGGGTGCGGTACCATGCTTCTTGAAGATCAGAATGAATTCGTAGTCAATCTTCAGAATCCCATTTCTCGGGCAGGGAAACGATCCCATGATCGTTGCCCCTCCGGTCGTATTACAGGTCGTCACCTTTTGCCAGATGATTGCCCCCATATAGTCAAAGCCTACCGTTTCACAAAACTTGATGATCTCGGTTCGTATAGGTATGACCTTATATCTTCCATAGTAGACGGAGCGAGCGAACTGGTCGCCGATGTTTACACAGAGCCGGCAGCCCTTTTCCAGGACTCTGTGGCATTGGCTCCAGACGATGTTAAGGTTGTTGATGTAATCTTCGTAGCTGTCATCAAAGCCTATCTGACTACCGTTTCCATAGTCTTTCAGTTGCCAGTACGGGGGGGATGTGATAACCAGATGTACAGATTTATCCTTCACGTCCGTCATGTGTCTTGAATCGCCAATAATGATCTTGTGTTGTGTCATCGTTAGCTCATCAGTTTCTTGAGTAATGCCCGCTGGAAGTGCAGGCGGTTCTCGGCCTGGTCGAACATTATCGAGTTGGGCGATTCGGTGACTTCGTCGGTGATCTCGAAGCCTCTGTAAGCCGGCAAGCAGTGCATTATCTTGGCGCTGGCGGGCGCGGACTTCACTAATTCGGCGTTGACCTGAAAATCCGCAAAATCCTGGCGGCGCTTTTGTTTTTCATCTTCCTGACCCATGCTGACCCAGGTGTCCGTGTAGATAATATCGGCGCCGCAAACAGCAGCGACCGGGTCGTTCGTTTGCTCGACGCTTTCGGCCGATACTTCATTGGCCCTTTCGATTGTCTTGGCGTCAAGCTCATAGCCGGCGGGCGAAGCAACAACAAGCTTCATGCCCAGCTTCGCACAGGCAAAGCCAAGCGATCGGGCGACATTGTTGCCGTCCCCCACGTACGCGATCTTCACTCCTTCTATCCGCCCGCAATGCTCGGCGATGGTAAGCACATCGGCCATCGCCTGGCACGGATGCGACCAGTCCGTCAGTGCGTTAATAACCGGCACCGTCGCGTACTCGGCAAGCTCGATAATCGTGCTGTGCTCGAAGGTCCGCGCCATTATCCCCTTGACGTACCGGCTCATTACCCGTGCCATATCCTTGACCGGCTCGCGCTTGCCGATGCCGCCGATGTCTTCGGGCTTGATGTAAATTGCATTGCCGCCCAGGTCTGTCATGGCGACCTGGAAGCTGATTCGTGTTCGCAGGCTCGGCTTCTCGAACAGCATCACCAGCGTCTTGTTGGCAAGGCAAGGATCGTTGCCGCCCGCTTTGTACAGGCCCTTTAGCTGAGTGCTTATCTCCAGCAACTCGTTCAGTTGGTCCGTCGAACACTTGCTTATGGAAAGGAAATGCTTCATTACTCGCTCTCACTCAAGACGCTGTCAAGAATTTCAACCGCCTGATCGATCTGACTTTCAGTTGCAATCATCGCCGGCATGAACCGCAGGACCGTGCCCTGCGTGCAGTTTATGCGCAGCCCGTTCTCAAGGCATCTGTCCACTATGCCTGAGCCGCTGCTGTTCAATTGCACGCCTATCATCAAGCCGACGCCGCGGACACTGTCGATCATAGAATGCTTCTGCTTCAACTGCCGGAGCTTGTCCATTGTGTATTGGCCTAGCCGGACCGCATTTTCCAACATGCCTTCTTCCTCTATCGCCTTGATGGTCGCCACCGCCGCGGCGCAGAGAAGAGCGTTGCCGCCGAACGTAGTAGCGTGTTTGCCCGGCACCAGCGAGGCGGCGACCTCTTCGGTGGCCATCATAGCGCCAATGGCAGTGCCGCCTCCCAGGGCTTTGGCCATGGTGAGAATGTCCGGCTCGACATCGTAGTGCTGGTAGGCAAACCATTTGCCCGTCCTGCCCACTCCGGTCGTGACCTCGTCGAAGATCAGGAGCGCTCCACTTTCATCGCACAGTCGACGAATTGCCCGCAGGTACTCGGCGTCACCGAGGTTTATTCCACCTTCGCCCTGAATCGGCTCGACCATCACCGCGGCCACTTCATCGCTGAACACTTTTTTCATCGCTTCAACGTCGTTGAACGGCACGTAAACGAAGCCGGGCAGTAATGGCAGCAGACCTTCATGGTGCTTCGGCTGGGCTGTTGCAGTCATCGCAGCGAAAGTACGGCCATGGAAGCTGCCCTCGGCTGTGATGAATTTGTACTTGCCTTCGCGCGTATGCAGACGCGCAAGCTTGAGCGCCGCCTCATTAGCCTCGGCCCCGCTGTTGCAGAAGAAGCACTTGCCGCCAAACGCACGTTCGCTGAGCAGTTTTGCCAGCTCGCCCTGCGGTTCGGAATAGAAGGTGTTATCAATGTGCAAAAGCTCGCCCGCTTGCTTGCGCAACGCCTCGACGACCTTCGGGTGACAATGACCTATAGCGCTGACGGCCCAGCCGGGGAACATGTCCAGTATCTTGTTGCCGTCGGCGTCATAGAGATAGCAGCCCTCACCCCTGACGATCACGCGGGCCAATCGGCCGTAGTTGGCGATAACGTACTTGTCAAATAAACCGATAGTCTCCTGTGTATTCATAACTCGTGTCCTGTATTCCGTTATTGTCGTTCCTGCACGTGCAGGAATCCATTCGCAATTCTCTATTAACAGTTGCTAATTCTGAAGTATCTGTGTTCCGATTCCCTTGTCGGTATAGATCTCGAGCAGTAGCGAATGGGCGATTCGCCCGTCGATGATGTGCGCCTTTCGAACTCCGCCGTCGAGTGCCGTGATACAGGCCTCGACCTTCGGGAACATCGCATCGGTGATAATGCCGGCGTTGATCATCTCTTTGATTTGCGCCTCATTCAGACTTGAGACCCAACTGTCGGGGTCTTCAACATCGGTCCGTATCCCATGGGTGTCACTGACTACGACCAGCTTCTCGGCGCCTACCCCTGCGGCGACCATGCCCGCTGCGCTGTCAGCGTTGACGTTCAGCTTGCCACCGGCCTTGTCCTTGGCGACCGACGCGATCACCGGCACAGTCCCGTCGGCGCAGAGCTTAATCAGTAACTGAGCATTTACGTCCACGACTTTCCCGACGCGCCCGACGTCAAGCTTTCGCCCGTCCTCGCCGGTAAGTCGCAGGATTTCGGCAAAGAGCGCACAGCTACCGAGCGAATGCAGCGCCATAGGCTCACAGCCCAACTCGGTCAGCATTTCGCAGATGGGCGTATTGATCTTATGCACGAGCGTATGCTCTGCGATCGTCAGCGTTCGCTCGTCGGTGTACCGTCTGCCCTGCACCCAGACGGGTTCGAGTCCCGCCTCGTTCATCGCCCGGGTGATGGCTTTGCCGCCGCCGTGGACGATGATTGGGCGCATTCCGACGGTCGCCATGAAGGCCACATCGGCGATTAGCTTCTTTTGTAGCGAAGTATCGTCCAGCACGCTTCCGCCGAGCTTGACAACAACAATCTTCCCGCGAAACCGCCTGATATACTCCATCGCCTCAATCAAGGCACCTGCTTTTGCAATAGCTTCTTCCATGAGAAACAACCTCTGAAATATGCCGTTTGGGCAAACCAACCACTCTATTGTTTCTGATGGAATTCGTCAAGAACAAACGCCCAGTTCGTACTGTCTTTTGGCTGGCCGGACAATAGGCTCGGACATTCTGCCTGGTTGGATCTTCTTGAAAGTTGTTGTATTCATGCCATGCAGGGGGTATGTGTACAGGTGGGAATGTTCCGGACTGTCTGCGGTTCGATCTCGCCGGCGGCCAAAATAGAAAACTGGGACCACCTCCAGGGCAGTCCCAGTTTCAGTACTCATCTATCTTCTGATGCTATGGGAGCTTACTGCAGAGCCGCAATAGACGCGTTTAACAAGGCTCTGGTGTAAGGCGTGTTGTGGGCGCCAAGACTGCCGTCCTCAATGGAGATAAAGATGTAGTTCCAGAGAGCAGAAGCCTCTGCAGCCGGATAGACCCCTACAACCGGATGTCCTGCTTCATCGAGCAGACCCTTGGCTACCAGAAGATCACCAAGCTCGGCGATCTGTGCTGCGATCTCCGCCTGCACACTCTCAAGGTCTTCTTCCGGGGCGTGGCATTCGTCGCAAGATGACGAGACTGCCTCAAAAGTGTGACTGCTGTCGGCGCCAATGTGGCAGGTAACACAGGTATCGCCCACCAGCCTGTAGTGGAAACTGGGGACGCCTGCAACGTCGCCCGCGCCGCCGGTGCCGAGCAGCATCGCGCTCTGCGGGCCGTGGTGGGGGCCCCAGTGCGTGCTGGTGACGGCGATATTACCATCGGCATCCGGCTCAGCAATCGCTCGGCGCGGCTGGTGGCAGTTGGCGCACAGGTTGCCCTTGCCGCCATCATAGGTTAGCTCGCCAAAAGCGTAGAGATTAACCGCTGCGGTGGTCTCCAAGGCCCAGTCCGCCTCGGTGTAGCTGGTGTGAACCTGGTGGCAGGCACGGCATGACTGGCGGGTTGGGTTGGGATCTCCTGCCTCGACTGTGTTTGGGGTGAGTCCCGCAGCGACCATAGCGCTAAAGGCGCCGCCGGAGTGACAGCCGGCACAACCGGCACTTGTTCCGCGCACGTAGGCTTCACCAGTTCCATGCACGGACTCGCTCATGGCGGTTTGCTTCTCAGTGATCACCGTCGTGTCATTGTGGCAGGCCATGCAGTCGGTTACTTGCACCTGAGCGAACAGGCTCGAAGTACCGACCAACAGGACGGCGAGGGCTAACGCTGCCCCCATGAATCTTGTTCGTTTTTGCATCTCATTCTCCTTTACATTTCTCTTCTTTACTGCAAATTTGTGCACAAATCATAGCGTGTGTCGGCTGACACATGAGATTCATCTGCGTGCCAATCCGAACCTTGTCAGCATTATTGCTGGAAATACCACCTCCTTTCCAATCCAATCACAACAAACAAAATGCTCCTACTCATTGGCTCCACTTGCCATTGACTTAGATTGAGCAAGTCGCGTACTTCATTCACTTGACTTCGCTCCCTCGTAATTCCTTATTCTTGATCCCTCACACCAACAAGGCCGCTTGGGATAACAACACAATGTGCCCAGAGATTTGGCAGCAAACAGTGTGCCATAACACAAGAGTCTGGGCCTCGTTTTGCTCGGGGCCATCATAACGCCTTATTTTAGAGTTACTTAAGGAGTGTTGCGGGCATCGATATTGTTGCAGGAGGGGGGATCCAGATGCCCCAGTTTCTCAGTTGCAGGACGTTTTCTTGCCCAAGCTACCAGAACTGAGAAAGTGGGGGTATTCGGCTATTCCTAAAGTCAAGAAGTATACCGAGTCTCAATATCTATCATAGCCCGCAGTTATTCTTGCATGTGAGACGAAAGCGGCAATGGGCGGATTTTCATTGTAAAAGCGGGCAGTGGGCACTGGTGCGTTCTGCTGCCATCAGGCGTCTCTTCGGCTGGTTTCCCTTGGCGTTATCGCAAAAGAACGAATATGATGAGAGAATTACAGGTGCCGGAGGAAGATGAAGTCGCAGGGCAAGACGTTCGCCTACCGTGAGGCGCACTCAGACGGCAGCGGCGGCCTATGAAGAGACAAGGGGACAAGGATGGCAAGAATAATCTTCGGCTTTGATGAACTCCTGGAAATCCTGGTCTGCAACAGCCTCTTGCCCAGGACGATTGCCAGGCTGCGAGTCAAAGGCGAAAGAATTCATTTCGTCATAAAAACCAACTCTTTCATCTTGCCGTTCATTCCCGCTTCGGTGAAGTACCTCCGCTTCGAAGGTGACCTTGCAATATTTGAGCTGGCAATCGCAGGCAACCGCGCAGACAGAGCGAAAGGCTGGTTCAAGCAAATGCTGGAGGTCAAAATGCCTTCATGGATGAAACTTGAATACCCCGTCCTTTCGATCGACGTCGGCAAGCTGCTTACAGAAAAGAGTATTCGAGGCATTCGCCTCAAGGAAATCTCTTTTCGGGACAGCGAATTTACCCTTATCACGGACAGAGCTTGAATACCACTAGCCTAATCGGAACTGCTCACGTCGGTTAAGTGGGGCAAATACGTATTTTCTCTAAATCAAACCTCCATGAGTTCTGACAAGCGCATTTGCCTTATGCGCATCGGCGAGTGAATCAGCTGAGCCACCAGAGCATAAGGGCCCCCAACAGGAATCCAAACAGTGCTGTGATCTCATTTACGTATTCACGGCGAATCAACAGTGCGCGATAATCCGAGCCCTCCTGGCTTCCCTGGAACCGGACTATGTTCCTGTGGAGGGACTCTTCCATGCTACGTCCACTGCGAAATCTTTCTCTTTGGCCTCTGCACCGAAGCACGGTTACGAAGATTGCAGGCATAAGCATATACAATACCGGCTGGGCGCCGAGCGCTTCGGACAGCAGCACCACGACGTACACGAGCCCGACGTTTAGAAGGATGTTCAAGACAGCATGGGTCACCAACCCGGCACGTTTTGAGATCAATGTCATCGGCACAAGAAGCAGGATGACGCCTTTGGCTATGCGCACAACGGGCACCAGAACTGCAGAGGTAATGTAAACAAGAATCTGACGTGCCAACTCCATTGTTCCCTAATTCTCGTTGTCCAATAGTCGCCGGCATTGACCGGCGTGCCAAACTGTTCAGCCTGTCTTTCAGTGCGATGACGCTGCTTAGCTGCAGATTCAAGTGTAGCCGCCCGGCCAGAGCCAATCAACAAAAAAGGTCGCCTTAATCGCTCGGTGTCACGGTCTGGATTGCAACCGCCCAGTCGGAACGCCCCGGGGCTCGAAAGAGTTGATCCGGTGCAGATCTCAAGCCTTCAAGCCCGATCTCTCTGTAGCTGCTGCGGGTATCCACAGCTACCCCGCGAATCGGCCCTGACAGTTCGCTGAGATCCATCCGGATCGAGTGGGTGTCTTCCTTGTAGAAGATCTCCAGTTCGCCCCGGACTTTGAGGCACGTGCCGTCTGTTAGACTGTTATCGCGCACCAGTTCCTTGACGAACCGGTCTTTCCAGAAGCGCGACCAGGTCAGGATCTGGTCCTTGTTAGGATATGGATGCGACATGCCGTCGGGCCGGGGATCCAACAGATTGCCCCAGATGTTGGCCGCTCCGCCAGCCATTGTCGAGTGCCACAGTCCCCTGCGAGTCATATCGAAATCATAATCTTTCTCCGGGTAGACACCCTCGCGAACCCGAAAGCGATCCTCGAGAAATGCAGGCTTATCAGGCCATTGCTCTATAGCCTTGACATAAAGGTCGTAGTCGGGTCGATGCTGCTGGAAAGAAGAATAGTCCAGACCGTCATATATCCAGGTCATCTCCGGCGCCCGGCCGCCAAGGAAGTGAAGCCAGCCAAGGTGATCATGCATGTACTGATGCCATCTGCGCAGATCATCGGCATCGACCCATTCCTGCAGGTCAAAACCATAGCCCATCGACCAGCCGGGCAGCGGCCCGAGCCGGGCACAGATATACCGTTGAAGCCGCCGATCAACCTCGCCGTTGAGGCCCCATTTCTTGGGTGTCATCCTCCGCTGCTCGTCTCCCCAGGCCCAAATGTGTACGACGCCGCCGGCGGCATGGACCTTTGCGATAAGCAGTTCAATCGCCTCGAATGTGCGTGGATCAGGATTGGGAGATGCGGAGCTTATTTCACTGGCACGTTCTTTGTCGAGGTCGAACCAGCGGCAGACAACAATAATGTGAAAACCGTTAAAGCCATGCTCATCAAAAAACTCGTGGATGTCGGCATCGATGCGATTGGGATCTCGGTAGAACTCCTGCGGATCGCAGTACATCACATACTGTGGCACAAAGGCCCGCTCGATTCCCATCCGGCCCCACTTGCTGCCGTACTTGGTGATGAAACCCGGCACCCCCAGATTGGGATAGACATGGACTTGCCCTTTCAGTCCGTTCAACTCGGGATCGGCGCTTTCGGTGACAAAGCTCCACAGGCCGATGTGAGTCCCGGTGAAACGCAATTTCCACGTCTCGGGCTCGTCATAGAAGAGTTCTGTGCGGATCTTCAGGCCACTGGATGCGTGGCTGAAGGTGGCCCTGGCCACAAGGTCGAATGGATTAACTGAACAGGACGGGTTACGAAACGTCCACGCAACGGGCTCCCAAAGCCTGCCGTCTTTCCCGGCAGAAGCCATTACAGGCGTAAGGATCACCCAAAGAAGCAGGGCCACGAAGAAATGCTTCAACGGATCAATGGGCAAACGGACTGGGCAGGCTCCGGAGATGCCTGTAAATTGGCCTTTTTTTCTCACAATGCCCTCCGACTATTTCGGATTTCCGGGACAACGCCGGGCAACAGTCATGCCGAAAAGGAACCGGAGTTGTCGTTCTTAGGATTTGGCGCCGCAGGTCGAGCTGGCTTTGTTCTATCGCGGCCTTCATTCGATATTTACTTGCATGTTTCTATTGCCCCGGTTTGCTCTGCCTCTTATATTCGCCCCTGTTGCCGCTGAAAGAAGCGAAGAGGGCTAAGAATTCAGAACTCAAAATGGTCAGCTGTTTGTGTAGGCATTATACCATAGAGAAGGCAATCTGTATTCCGACCTCACCTGCCTTTTGTGGGCAGCCGTCGCCCGCTCTTTGCCGTGGAGAGTCCAGCGCCAATGCCGCAGGTGTCAAATGGCCCGCTAACGTCCCAGATTTGAGCCGTCGAGTTTCATGGATCCGCTACAGGCGAGACATCTGATTCAGCCTACATATTCTCAAAAGTGGGAATATGCCCGATAAGCGCGGTTTTTTGGGCCTGGCGGGGATACGCGGAGAAAAGGCCTGGAAAAGGATCCTGAATCAGCAGAATTTTGCGATTGACACCGTGTTGGCGAACGGCTAAAATACATTGTTGCCATAATGGCTATGTGTTGTGCGAGTTCGGCACTCGTGTACAGTCGCGATTATGGGAAGATGCCGGCACGCGTGCTTTTGGTTGTCTTGCTTTACGGTAGGGATGGAGAGTGATGAAATATCCGCAATAGTGGGCCAGTCCGCTCAATCATAATTTCTAGTCGTAATGTAGGATCAAAGTATCTGCACAGATAGAGCGATTCTGAGGAATACGCAACGAAGAAGTGAAGAAGTAAATGAATGATAACATGTTGCTCGTTGTGATTGGATTGAAAGGAGGTGGTGCTCTCCGAGATTATGCTGACAGCATCTGGCTCAGCATGATGATGTCCATATAGCAGCCAATACGCAGCGAGGTTTGTGCACGAATCTGCAGTAGAAAAAAACGATGTGAAGGAGAATGATGATGCAAAAAAGAAAAAGCTTAGCGGTTACCGTGCCGGCTCTTGTCGTCCTGTTGGTGAGCACGTCCGGCGTGTTTGCCCAGGCACAACTGGCCCATTTTGATGTTCTTTCCCCACCAGAGTCTTGTGTAGTTTGTCATGACGGAGTTGGCGAGAAAGAACATCAGGCGGTCTACGATGATTACACGGATATCAGCTCTCTGGAGATGACGATCGATAGTGTTACGAGTGTCCCTGACGGGGCGGATGCGTTCAACGCATTTATGACTTTCACCATAAAGAAAGATGGCCTGCCTTACATCGATGCTGACGGACTTCCCTCTCTGGAACAAAAGAGATTCTACATGGTGACCTACGACAGCACGACGAGACAGTTTGACAACTCAAAATCATTTTCAAACCCGGTGGCACTGGGCAATGGTCAGTACTATGTGACTGCCACAGGCGTAACCCATGATCTAAACAACTCAAACGGTCAGGCCTATGCCTATGTCGCGGACGGCCCTATTCATACTGAGCAGCCGGCTGGAAGTCATATACATCTTTACGATGACGTAGCCAACGCCGGACTGGCCTTCGGCGACGTGGCCACGTATGAATCCGCTGCCAATGTGTCAGGTTGTGAAAAGTGTCACGGCAAGCCTTATATGAAACATGGCTACAGAGCACCTGAGGTTGCTGGATTGTCGGATTTTTCGTCCTGCAAGAGTTGCCACTACGATACGCGTACCGGCGGCCATCAAGACTGGCAGGTATTGGTTGACAATCCTGCCCGGTATGCTGCGCTTACCGCTGAGTCCGAGGCCACTGGGACTGGATTCAGGGATCTTTTGACTCAGGAGGAAGCAGCGCTGTACGCGTACAAGGCCAATATCATGAACGACGTGCATATGGCACACGCCATGGAATTTCCCTATCCTCAATCCATGTCAAACTGTGCAACATGCCACGAAGGCAAGCTTGATATGATATTGACGGATGCTAATTTCAAACTGGAGACCTGTAAAAGCTGTCACCCTGTGACTGGACCGGAGGAAGGAACCGACCCTCACAGAGCGCCGGCACTCACAGCCGTAATGCCTCATCCTCTCCCAAGTGTCCAGTGTAACACCTGCCACACGATCGACTGGTTTGCTCCGTTATTCAGTGAAGTGCACACTGGTTATGACAAGCACATCTATGCTGACGGCGATGGAACCAGGTATTCCGATGTCTTTGCCGCCTCGGTGGATGCGGCAGATTTTGTCGGCAACATTCTGACCATTGATTTCAGTGTAACTAAGAACATTGATCTTACATCACTCGAGCCGGCAGATGTCATCCCAACCGTCCTGGTAGGATTGTATGGCTATGACACCAAGGATTTCATCGTTGCGGCACACGGTCGAGACGCAGACAGAAACAGACTGCTGGAATTTCCGGTCGATGGGATGACAACGAACCCCCGCTTCAAGGTCGTATCGGCGGCAGATGGAAAGTGGCGAGTCACCGCAGATTTGTCTATGTGGGCAGACATGATTGCTGATGGCAGAGTGAAGAGAGCAGAGATCAGTGTTTTGCCTGATCTGCGTATTGTTGTGGGTGAGCCGGACTCTCGTTCAAACGGCGAAACCGACGATATGGCCTTTGCAGTCAATGCGCCTTCCAGAACCTTCGACCTTCTCGCGAACGCTTTTGATGATGACTTCTACAGCGACATCGTCGATGTTGAGGGAGGCTGTAACACCTGCCACGATGCGCTTGCAACAACCTTCCATTCTCCTAACAGAGGCGGGAACATCCGAGTCTGCAGGACGTGTCACGTTACGTTGAGCGGCGGTTCGCATCTGGAAATGCAGTCGAGGTCGATCGATTCCTATGTCCACGCGGTCCACTCGTTCCAGGCTTTCGATGTCGGGGATGTTAACTTTGCCGATCCGGTGGAAGCCCTGCAGTACGAGCACCATGTAGGGCATAGGTTCCCGAACTTCACCATCAAGAACTGTCAAGCCTGCCACACGGAAGGCGCCTTTGAAGTGCCGGATCAGTCCAGGTCGCTGCCTGGTCTGTTGTCTGGCTCTGATTCCGTTGAAACCTGGGACAGAAACATTGGTGACGTGCCGGCCTATATCACCGGGCCTGGTTCAAGAGCCTGTGGTTCGTGTCATAGAGCTCATTTCATCAACGAAGACCAGGCTGGTGAACTTGTTTCCTTTAACCAGCACACCAAGCAGGGTGGTTATCTAATCGAGGAGGGCGCCGACAGCCAGGAAACGCAGGGCATTCTCATGACGGTAATCGACTATATCATGGCACTCTTCAATTAAGTGAGGAATGTCAGGTGGGCTTTGGCTCATCTCAGTCGCAGCTCTGCAGTAAGCTGCATAGCATTGAAAGCCATATAAGTAATCAAACTGGGGCCGCCCCATAAAGGCGGTCCCAGTTTTACTTGGGCGAGGGCAAGATCGAACCGCAGATCGTCCAGAGAGGCAGTTTGGCAATGCTGGCGATGAAGACGGCCTGGAAGAGCTCTCCGCAACCAACAATTTCCCGAATACCGTCCCTGTGAGCGATCTGTACGAAATTGAGGTCGCTATCTACAGTGTCTTTCCATCACTACTTTCGTTTTCCACTAAAATCGGTTGTTCGCCTGGTATTGTAACTTCGTCTATAGAGGTTGTTTGTTGCCTATGATCGCTTTTCTTGAGAAAGGCTGTGCAGATTGCATATAAACGATATCAGAAACCCGCAATCAAGACTGAATTGAAAGTCAATGGGCACCAAATCGAGTTGAACAACTTCATACAGGATTTTATGCCCTTGGCCATCACAGTTATGATAAAATCGTTGAGGAGCGTCACCGACGTTCAGAGTATATCGAGGCTAGCAGGGCAGTAGCGTGAGGCAAGAATGATTCAGATTCCCGGCATGCTGATGGTGGGCGCGCGGTGCAAGTCAGACGGCAAGACAGCTTTCACGCGAACCTTGATCGAGAGATTCGGGTCCCAACTGGACATAGTCGGCGTGAAGGTAACGACTGTCGACAGCTTTAACACGAGCCATCATCCTGAGGTTGCCGGTTGGCCAAGAAGCGATTCGTGCATGGGGCCCTACTACCTCACAGAGGAGAAAGACGCATCGAGCAACACCGATACAGGCAAGATGCTGGCCGCGGGTGCCAAGAGGGTTCTGTGGCTTTTGGCGCTGAAGAGTCATCTCGACCACGGCGCAAAGGCGCTGCTGGAGGCCCTCGGCGACAAATGCGTCTCGATTTGTGAATCGAACCGCGCGCGCCGTGTAATAGAGCCCGACGCGTTCCTCATGTTGGTTGGTAAAGACAGCAGAGACTGGAAGCCCTCGGCCCTGGATGTGGTCGGATATGCCGACAGACTCGTGCAGTCCGACGCAACGGGATTCGACATTGACCCGGATGACGTTCAGCTTCTCGACGACCGCTGGGTCGTCCGGGTGCCGGCGACGGCGATCATCCTGGCCGGCGGCGGCAGCAGTCGCATGGGCCGAGACAAGAGTATGCTGCCGGTCGCAGGAAGGCCCATGATAGAGCACGTATATGAGCAGCTTCGACCCTATTTTACCCAGACGCTCGTTAGTTCGAACAACGCGGCCGCTCACGATTTTCTGGGCGCGACGGTCGTTGCCGACGATCTCGCCGGCAGAGGGCCCATGATGGGGATAGTCTCTGCGCTAAGAGCCTCGGCCAACGATGTGAACTTCGTTGTAGCATGCGACATGCCGGAGATCGATACCGCCCTGATGAGGTCAATGCTTCGACAGGCTCGTGATTACGATGCCGTCGTGCCAAAGGTGGGGGCCAATTTTTATGAACCGCTTTTTGCTGCATACAGGAAGAGTGCTCTGCCGGCGATGGAGGAGCTGATGCAGTCGGGAAATAATAAAATAGTTGACTCGTACGGCCGCTTTAGAGTACGGTATGTCGACCTGGGCGACAGGCAGTTCAGGAATATTAATACCAGGGCCGAATACAACGGACTTGTCGAGGAAAGGGGCGATGCCGGTGTTTGACGAGGCTCTGAGGATCGGCGTAAACAAAGATATGGCCGAAGTACAGAAGGTAGCGGTTGCTCGAGTCAGGTTGATTTGATGGCCGGTTGACTCCGGGGCGTTGTGGACTATGGGTGTAAACTGCTTAAGAATCTCGGTTACGGACAGATGCAACCTGCGGTGTGTGTACTGCCGGCCGCTGGATGATTGCGATTTCATTGAGGACCGGGAGGTTCTAACGTCCGATGAGATTCACCGCATAGTCCGGCTGTTTGCCGATTGTGGCATCGAAAGAGTCCGACTCACCGGCGGCGAACCCCTGATCCGAAAGGACATAACTTCAGTTGTCGCAAGGCTAGCTGCCATCAGGGGCATAGACGAGCTCACGCTTACGACAAATGGCGTCCTGCTCGACCAGATGGCCGCCGACCTCAAGGCAGCGGGTCTGGATCGCATCAATGTCAGCATCGATTCTTTGGAAGCAAGCAGCTACGAGAAGATTGCCGGCTGCGACTTTTCATCAACGGTGGTGCGAGGCATACGAAAGGCCATAGAAGTCGGCCTCGAGCCGGTGAAGATCAACGCGGTGATTCTCAGGGGAATCAATCATTCTCAGGTCGCAGCGCTTGCAGCAATGAGCATTGATCTTCCCGTGACGGTCAGGTTCATCGAATACTGTCCCACCAACGGCAATACTCAGGCGGCAGAAGACTACATGCCGTACGATGAGATTCGGACGATCATCGAGAACGCGTTTGGCCCCCTTTGTAATGCAACGATCGAACGTGGCAATGGGCCCGCATTGTACTTCAGGATCAAGAACTCAGCCGGGGCGATCGGCTTTATCGCAGGCAGAAGCACCGTATTCTGCGAGTCGTGCAACCGACTGCGGTTGACAAGCGATGGGAGAGTCAAGCCGTGTTTGTATTCTCCTGCCGAGTACGACATCAGAAAACTCATCAGGGCGGACGCCCCCGACGAACAGATCCGAGACGTTCTGAAGAGAATAATCGCAGGCAAGCACACTTTCACAAGGTTGAACTCGGCGGCTAAAGAGTTCTCCATGCGCAAAGTCGGAGGCTGAGCATGGGTAGCGACGGTATGGTCGACGTCAGCGCCAAGGACATCACCGTCAGAACGGCAAAGGCGAGCGGCACGATAATTCTCGGCGACAAG
>LJTR01000411.1 GCA_001303465.1 Phycisphaerae bacterium SG8_4 | reverse complement strand
CGAATCGCCGACCCGCGCGCCCACGTCGTCGGCGAGCCATTGATTTATCAGAATCTCGTCATCTCGCATATCCGCAGGGATTAGACTGCTTCCGTTTGCGGCCGGCGTCATCGCCGCCACTGTGGAGTATGGAGTCGCCCTGTCACCGACGCGCAGTTCGTTGACGAAGTACGTCAGGATCCCGATCGCGCCGTCCGGCACGGTCTCAGACTGAGATTGGTCCATGAATACCCTGCTGCTGCGGACTTCATATACCTTCTGTCTGCTGAGCGTACGGATATTCAGGCCTGCATCGGCAAGTTGCCAGCGCTTTTTGATTGCGGCATTGGCCCGTTCAACGGTCAGTTCCTCTGTCTCGCTCGCCGCCGCCAGAAGCATGTTTGCATGGCCCTGGTGGCCCATATTTTCCTGGAGCCACCTCAGAGGCACAAAGACGTTCAACGGTGCGATTTGATCGGCTTGGAGGCCAAAACGGCCGAACTGTGGTATGCCGGCGATTGCCTTTACAGTAGGTCTAAAAAGGACCGATAAATCCGAATCGGGGGTAAGAGGCACCTCGCGTGGCATCATGCCGGGCTTTTCAATTCGCAGCTTTACCTCGTCACCGGCGGCTACCCCCAATCTCTCGGCAAGCGGCTCGTTGAGAGCAATGCCGCCGCTCCAATCGCTCCAGAAAGGCTCGGCGCCCTGCGCCGAACCTACTCGGAAGAAACGCTCATCGACGCCGAGCACCTCGATCTTGTTTGCCACTCTTGTGTCATCGCTGGTGGCGATCAGGCCGCGCAGCCGCAGGACGGGAGCTACGGTGACATTCAACTGGGCCGAGAGCTCATCGGCCAAGACAGATGTGAAAAACCTGTTCTGTGAAACAAGAGCAAGCTGTGTTGAGCCCAGCCTGGCCCGTACCATCATCATCAGGCTGTAGCGCACAGAATCGCCTACAACCAGGGCGCCCGTTAGCACGGCGGTGCTGACGGCAACTGCAAGCAACACCCCCAGGTTAGTCCGCCAGTAGAAGCTGAGACTCTTTTTGACAAGCCCCCACCAATTCATGCCCCGCTCCTGCTCGTCAACAGGCCGTTGGCCAGTTCCATCACCTGCCCGATGCGTTCGGCAAGCTTGAGCGAATGAGTCACAACTATCAACGTGACCTCTTCGCTAGCGTTGAGCTCGGCCAGTAAGTCGCCTATGTTCTCAGAGGCATCTCTGTCAAGCGAACCGGTCGGCTCGTCGGCCAGTAGCAGCTTGGGTCTGTTTATCAAAGCCCTGACAACGGCCACACGCTGGCGCTGCCCGCCCGAAAGCTCGCCGGGACGATGGAGCAGAAAATCCTTGAGCCCGACGCGTTCGAGCAGATTGGTCGCTCTCTCGCGGAGTTCTCTTGCTGGGGGCCGCTCCTTGTCGGCAAGTGTGGGGACCAGAACGTTCTCGAGCACAGTGCACTGCGGCAGTAGATGATGCAATTGAAAGACAAATCCGATTTGTTTGTTGCGGATCCTAGCAAGCTCTGTCTCATTGAGGGCGGCGAGATCCTGGCCGCCGAGCAGCACGCGACCCTGCGTGGGGCAATCGAGAGCGCCAATGATGTTGAGCAGTGTACTCTTGCCGCTGCCGGAGGGGCCGACTATTGTTAAGGACTCACCCTCATCGAGCTTTAAGTCTATATCCTTCAATACGCATACGCCTGACTCGTTGCCCGGCGACGGGTACGTTTTTGCCACGTGAACAAGTTCGAGCATAATCGTCCTCAAGCAGACTTCCGTGCGATTACTTCGTATATACGCACCATTTCGGCGGCAGTTTGGTTGATGTCGAATTTTTCACAGATCGCCTCTCTGCCCCGCCTGCCCAGTTCTCGAGCACGATCAGGCTCGAGCAGCAACCCCCCGATCGCCTCGGCCAGTGCATCCGGATTGTTGGGCTCACACAGCAGCCCACCTCCGGTTATTTCCAACAGCTCCGGAAACACCCCGCTGGCCGGCTCTACAACCGGAACGCCCGCAGCCATAGCTTCGAGCACATACAATCCATAGGCCATCGGATGCTTCTCTGGAACCGACAGCAATGAAAGGGTCTGCAGAAAGGCGCCTCTGGCACCGGCGGTGAAATCGACAAGAAACTCCACGTCATCAAGCAGGTCGTGAGATCGCAGTTTTTGCTGCATCTGCTCGATGAAGGCCTTGTCATCCGACCTTCGGCCGCCAGTTATGCGAAGCCTCGCATTTGGCAATCGGTCCGGCTTTTTCAACTTGATGAAGGCGTCAACCAACGTATCCAATCCCCTGTCGGCGCACATGCGCGAAAGGTAGCCTATCGTCGGTATTTGAGGCGCTGCCTGCGCTGATTCGTATTGGTCCAGAGAAATACCTGTGTAGACAACATGGACTCGATCGCCGTGAAACCTGAGTCTCTCTCGCATGGCTTGTGCGTAGTATTTGCTCACCGCGACAAAGGCGTCCACGTCATTCGACCGCTCGGCAATTGTCTGCCAGGCCTGATCGCAGTACGGCGACGACAATCCATCCAAAAATCCGTCTTCGTCCTGGAGCAAACAAACGACCGGCACGCCGAGTCGTTTCTTGATGGGCCCGGCGAGGCCGACCAGGAGAATATTGGACAGACATATTATGTCGGGTCTGTTTTCTTGGGCGCCCAGCCACTCGACGAGTCGGTTCAGCTCCTTGATCTGCCGGCCCTGCTCTGCTCGCAACATTGAGAGCGTCGTCTCTCCCAGATCTCTGGCGCTCGTCATGCCCGCTTTTCTTCCAATCCAGTTCAACAGTTTTGGCGAGTCAAGCAGGCGGTCCAGCCATCGCGGGGTCTTTCTAAAAAGAGTGGATTTCTGCTGAAGGTATACGTTGAGCCCGCCAAAGAAAATGGGAGAAACGTGTGGCGAGGCGGATTCATCGATCTGCACAGGCAAATAAAGCGGAACCATCAAGACATCGTGGCCCAGCTTCAGCATCGCCTTGACCAACGTGGCGTCACGCAGACAGTTCTCACAATAGAAGCTGTCGCCCGCGCTGGGGGTAATCTGGACGATTCTCATAAATTGCCGCTTCCATTCTGTCGTTTGGCACCGAATGCGTACACGTAACCATCGTCGCAGCCTACGACGACCTTGCCGGCGACCACCGCCGGCGACGAGGTAATAGGCTGGCCTATCTCATACGACCAGACTTTGGTTCCATCAGAGAGCTTCAGTACGTAGAGCCGACCGTCCTCGGAGCCTATGACCACCTTGTCTGCGCAGATAGCCGCCGAGCTGTCCACCTCGCCCAGTGTCTGGAACGTCCATATGACTTTCCCGTCATCGCGACCGACACAATGCACCCGCTTGTCGCGCCCTCCGAATACGACGACGTCGGCGCCAATCGCAGGTGACGAAAAGAACGGCGAGTCGCTCTCGGCGTACTCCCACACTATTGTTTCGGTGGCGATATCGGCCCTGACAAATACGTTGTCGTAATTGCCCACATAGATTTGGCCATCGAGAAATGCTGCCGAGCCCGCTATGTACGAGCCGCCGTCAATGCCTGCCACCTGCGTGCCATCGGTCAGCGACACTACGTGGATTATCGCGTCACAGCCGCCGAAGACGGTCTTCTGATCGGCAACGGTGGGTGAGCCGTTTATGTAGTTGTCGGTTTCATATGTCCAGACGGCCTGGCCGCTTGTCGAATCGACACAATGCAATCTGTTGTCGTAGCTTCCGACAAGTATCCACAGGCTTTGACCGTCCGGCGAGCGCGTCCAGTTGGCCGCTCCGAGGATTTCGCCTTCCGTCTCGTATTTCCATTTGAACGAACCGGCCTTCGCATCCAGAGCGTACAGGAACCCATCCGAGCATCCCACATATACCGAACCTTCAACCACGCACGGCGTCGCCTCGATTGCATCCGGGCTCTGGTACTTCCACATCTGATTGCCGGTCTCAAAGTCAATCGCATACATGTTCGCATCCGACGAGCCAATGTAGACGATGTCATCGACGATTACCGGCGATGATTTGATCTGGTCGGCTGTTTCAAATTTCCAGAGCAGTTCCAGCGAATCGCCCAGCGTCCCGGCGGCGCGGCCCAACAGCCCCCGCCCACCGTGGAACATGGGCCAGTCGCTGCCCTCCCAGATCTTTGCGGTTGGTCCGCATGGGTCCTGAACGGTGTCTGCATCATGCGATTCGCCGGGACGCATCATGATCAAGGCGAGACTCACACAGACCGCCACAAGGACAACGGCCACCAAAGTTGCCTTAGTTACAGTTTTCATGGCGGCAATGATAACCTAATCGCCGAGTGCAGGCAATAAGGTCTTTAGCAGATGTTGTATATTGAGGGTGTGCTTTGTGTGGAAATTACCGGCCGCCAGACACATATTGGCCCCTGGCCTCTGCGATGATCTTGAGCATCTGGTCGGCCTGGGTCTGAATCTCAGGGTTGGTGCTCGTCACTCTTGCATTCCATTTGCTGTATTCTCTGTTGAGGTGTTTGCGAGTCTTTTCCTTGGTCATATCCGAGGTGATTCCGAGAAGGTCATTGATATCCACCACCTCGTGCATATCGAGCGGCAGGATCTTCTCGGCCATGTTGCGGAACTTCTCGCCGCCGATTTCGAGCCAGTTCGCCAGGTCCTTCAGGGCAGCCATCTCCTCGGCAGCAACCGAACCGTTAGCTTGTGCCACCCGCATGCAGAGCTCCAAAACTTCATAGCGCTGCCCAACCGGCGCAATTGCAAGGATTTCCTCACAAAGTCGATAGCTGTCAAGTTTGTTGCCCTCGCTGAAATATGAAACGGTCGCGTTCAAAGCCTTTTCAAGCTTGCCACGCTCCTGGTCGGACGTTTGCTCCTCGTGCTCCAGAATATTCTCCCTCGCCCAAGCCTTTATGAGTTCGACCTCGCAGTCGTACAGTTTGCCGTCGGCTGCACTGACCGCGAAGGCCAGAGCCACAGCGAGGACCTTTGTCCGCTCGTCGTTTTCCTGCAAGTCGATGTAGCCCGGCAGGGGATTGGCATAGACGAATGTGCACCAGGTGTGAGCAAGCTCCTGGCCGCCGCCGGTCGACAGTATCGACACATCGAAGCGCAACGTTCTTTTGCCTCTGCGGCAGAATTCCTGTTCGTCGCTCCGCAACCGGGCAACACAGGTCCAATCCTCCAGGATGGTGGTCGGACGC
>LJTR01000410.1 GCA_001303465.1 Phycisphaerae bacterium SG8_4 | reverse complement strand
CATGATTTGCGGCGTACCGTTCAAGGTGGGAAGACGAGGTCTCTTGAAAGGCATGGAAAGCAAACTAGAAGCATGCAGCCGTATGCAGTCAAAATGAATTATTAGAGGTGCCCTTAAGCAAAAGCCAAGAGCATTTCTGAGATCAAAGGCAGGGCCTGAACGGCCCTGCCTTTTTTGGTGCGCTCGAAGAAGCTGTGAGCCACATCTGTACTGTTTGAGTTAGAACTCTTTTCTTATAGGCCTTTGGGTATCTCTTGACCCGGCTTGGTTTTGAGTATCACAAAAATCGCCGTCGGGGCACTTCAAAAGGAGCATAGGATAGAAGACCTCCGGGACAACAAACAAGATCAAAGCTCACGCATTACAGACAAACCGCACGCAACGCTACCGGGAAGCGGTTTAGGCCAATAGGAATTCCCAAAATCAGGTCTTGACAGCCACCGTTGAATCTGCTATAAACGTGGAGTGCTCAAATGCTCCCAATGGCAACCGATGTTGGTCAGGCCAAGGCCATTGCGGTGGATTTCTTTGCACAAGGCCAACGATTGGCAATCGGCGATTAGTGAGGGACTGGAGGAGGCATGACCCTGGAGGAGTGGACGACCAACGGGCAACCGCAGCAGGATTCGGGGAGGTTGCGCGAACGTTTTGCGCAACTTGAGCAAGCCAAACGCAATCAAACGGATGAAGAGTTCAAGCGGTCCGAAGAGATATTTGGAGCCATTTTTGACAATGCGGCCGACGGGATGCTGTTGGCCGATGTGGAGAGCAAGCAACTCCACATGGGCAACAAGGTAATCTGTCGGATGCTCGGCTATAGTCCACAAGAAATCAAGAACCTCCGAGTTCTGGATATCCATCGCGACGAAGATCTACCCTATGTTATCGAACAGTTTGACAGGCAAGCGAGGGGAGAGTCTACACTGGCCAGAGACATTCCGGTCAAAAGAAAAGACGGCAGTGTTTTTTATGCTGATGTCAATTCTATTCCGATAACTTTGGCCTCAAGAGAATATTTGCTGGGTATCTTCAGAGACATCACCAAAAGCAAGAACGCCGAGAAGAAGCAAGAACTGCGGCTCCAGATTTTGGAGACCTTCCAGCGACAAGAATCACTGGAACGCACCTGCAGAAGAATAATCTCCTTATTGAAGGGGCATTTGAATTGTGAAGCTGTTGCCTTGAGAATGAGAGACGGTGATGATTACCCTTATTATGTCAACAACGGCTTTTCGCGGAGGTTCATAGAGTCAGAGAATAATCTCTGCGCTCGCGATGAAAAAGGCAATTGCTTGATGGGTTCTGACGGGCGCCCTGTTTTGGCGTGCATGTGCGGAATTGTCATCAATTCAAAATTCGATCGAGCCAAACCGTTTTTTACAGAGGAAGGCAGTTTCTGGACCAATAGCACCACCGAGCTTCTGGCATCCACGACAGCAGAGAGCAGGGGCGGGGCCACACGCAATACCTGTAACAAACATGGCTACGAATCTGTCGCGCTGATACCCGTTACATCGAACTGCGGCAATACAGGTCTGCTGCAAATCAATGCCAGGAGACGAGACCTGTTCTCTTCGGAAAGGATAAAGTTTCTTGAAGAGGCCGGACGTCTAATCGGAATAGCTATAGAGCGCAAGAAGTCTGAGGAGGAACTCGTAAAATCAGCAACCTACCTCGATACAATGGGCGAGGCCCTTGTTGTATTGGATGCAAAAAGGAAACTAATCAGGGCCAATGAGGCCGCCGTCAGATTGTGGGGCTACGATACGCCAGAAGAAATGCTCAACCTGACCTGTCAACAACTTTTCCCTGAACGGGAACATGAAAAACACTACATCGAAATGGAAGAGGCAGTCGCTACGGGAAAAATCAGGCCTTTTGAAACCGTTGTGTTCACTAAGGATGGAAGGGAGGTGCCGGCCACGGCCTGCGGTACGGCGATGAAGGATTTCAACGGCGGACTGCCGGTATTTGTCGGTGTGTTCAGAGACATTACGGAGTTCAAAGAAACTCAGGAGATGCTGGCGGTCAAGGAGGCCGCTATAGCATCATCCATGAGTGGCATTGCCATCGCCGACGTGGAGGGGGATTTGACGTATGTAAACAATTCCTTTCTCAAAATGTGGGGCTATCAGGATGAGAACGAGGTCCTGGGCAGAAATGCCGTTGAATTCTGGCAAAAGCCAGACGAAGCGTCAGAAGTAGTAAAAGTACTGCGAGATAAAGGAGCCCGGATGACTGAACTAATCGCCTTGCGAAAGGATGGTTCAACGTTCGAAGTCCAACTCAGTGCCAACATGGTCAGCGATGAGAATGGCAGGCCAATTTGCATGATGAGTTCATTCGTTGATGTCTCCGAGTTCAGGCGGCGTGAAAAGCAGCTCCGCGAGTATCGTGAGAAGATGGTTCGAGTTGAACGACTTGCCTCGATTGGAACAGTAGCTGCAACGATGGCTCACAAACTTACCCAGCCTCTGACGGTTATTAACATGTCACTTGAAAGCGTATTGAAAAGCCTGGATATGACGTCTTTTCCTGAGCCGGTCGCAAGAAAGAGGCTCGAGGAAAGCCTCAAGCAGGTCTCGAATATTACTGCAATAACCGATAGGTTCCGCAATTTCGCGAGGAAATCCTCAAAACCAATTGTCAGAGAAATAGACTTGAAGGTGGTTGCTGAGAGAATCGTGGGGTACTTGAGCGAAAGTGCGCGGCGGGCAGGGATTGCACTGCGCATAAAAGACTTGGAAGATCTGCCGCCTGTGTATTGGGATATGAACGACTTCGAGCAGCTATTCTTTTCACTGGTCGATAACGCTGTCCGGGCAGCCAGCGGCAAAGATAATGAGCAGCTTGTGATCAGTGGGGTTGTGAAGGATGGGCACATTGAGTTGCAGTTCTCTGACAATTGCGGCGGCATTGCGCCGGAAGATCTTGATAAGGTTTTTGAGCCGTTCTTCACCACCAGGCCTGTGGGCCAGGGTACGGGTCTGGGGCTTTCCATTGTTCAAGAGATCGTATCCAGGGCTCGCGGCAAAGTCCGTGTAGAAAGCAAATTTGGTGAAGGTTCAACCTTTTTCATCACACTGCCGGTCGATGGGAACAGGATGTCTTGACTCCAGTGCCAATGGCAAATACTGCAAAACAACATATCTTCTTTCTCGACGACGAGCTGGACGTATGCGAGGCAACCAGCCGGGCTCTTGAAGAGTGCGGCTTTGAAGTCAGCCATTTTACGCATGTTGCAGACTGCCTTGAACAACTGCGTTCTCAAAAGTGCGATTTACTTATTACCGACCTGAAAATGCCTGAACTGGACGGCATTGAAGTGCTGAGAGAGGCCAGAAACATCGCTCCATGGGTACCTCTTCTGATTGTCAGTGGCTACGGCGACGTGCCGACGGTGGTTACGGCTATCAAAGGCGGGGCCGTGGATTTTGTCGAGAAACCTCTTGGCAGAGAGAATTTTCTATCGAAGGTTGAATCGATATTGGCACAGAGCACTGTCGCTGATTCTTTGGGCAAGCCGTTGACCAATAAGGAAATGGCGGTATTAAGACTGATCGCCGAAGGCAAAACCAACAAGCAAGTAGCCCATCTGTTCCACCGTTCGCTAAGAACCATTGAGTTGCATCGCCATCACCTTATGGTCAAGCTTGGTGTCGACAACATAGTCGACCTTCTTGAACGAGCCGCGCAGATTGGACTGATCGAGTTGCCCGCCAAGCAAGGACGGGATGAAGAGACGCAGAATGTCGAACTTGAGTCATAGATTGTCGTTTATCATACAACGTTGTTTCAACCCGCTTGTTCAAACAGAGTGTGCTTGTTAGGCAAAGATCGGGCCACCCTAAAGCTGCTGACTTCCGGATATATTTGTCCTGAACAAGAGGCGGGTATTCGTGACAGTTCACCCGGTCATTGGGTCCCAAGAAGATAAGACATTCCCATTGTAAATCTGCTCTTGGGCAAATAATGGATGTCGGTACCCATTCTGTTCGGACAAAGTCAAGACCTGTAGAGACATCTTGGTGCCATGATGTCCCCTGGTCTCGGCCGTGTCTTTCGGCTGATGTGACAGCATTCTTCGACTATCAGGGACCGGTTCTCGGTCGATACAGCCTGATGTCGTCGAAGTACATCTTGCCCGCACCGCCGGGTACTGTCGCATTGCCTCTGGTTCCCAGGCCAATCGCAATCCGGTCCACATTTGTCAGGCTAATACCTTGATCGGCAAAAGCCTGTAGTGGCACCACCCACTCCCGCCACGTGCTCGCCTGTGTCGCGCTCTGATCATCATGGTACTGCACTACGGCGGTTCCTGACACATCGGTCACCGCCACGTACATTGGCTCTGCCGCATTGGCTGGATCGCCTCTGAACCACAGTGACAATTCTTCGACACTGCTGGCAGTCCAGTCTCGCGGAGCTGTCAGCGTTAGCTCCGCTTCGGAATACTTGGCAAAGCCCTGCTTGTTGTTGTCGTAGAACAGAGGAATCGATTGGCTGCCCCCATGAACGATCAACTCCTCAGTAAACGAAGACGTGGTTTCATCGCCCACCGCCGAGCCGGTTCCGTTGCCCGGATATGCCGGCTCGTCATCGTGTGCGGCGTAGCCGAGCCCGTCCTTCCATGCCCACCATATCTGACTGTTGCGGGCGTCGTAATCCTCAAAGTCATCGATCACAAGAAAATCACCCGTCGTGAAACTCCAGAGATGGCCAACCCAAGGGCTGCCGGATTCAGGGTCATTCACTTCATCAACGCGCCAGTAATACGTCGTGTTCCAATCGAGCTCTCCGGGCTCATAGCTTTCCGAACCGAGATCTCTGCTGCCTACGTATTCGGGCGAGTTGGTATCGGCATTTGCCACGGCCTCGGCGTCGGCGCCGAAGTAGACGTCATGCCGCGCGGCTTTGTATCCGGGACTCCAGTTTAGAACGGCCGTGTGGGTAACATCGATTTGTCCGGAGCTCGGTTTGGGCCTGTTGGCTCTAAGGGGCAGTTGAAGCTGGCCCGGTCGGATCATCGTCCTATCGCCAAATGGGTCTATCCATTCCAGCGTGGCCAGCGTGCCGGAATTGTACTTGTTCCACTCCATAACGAGGGAATAGCTTCTTCCCGCAACAAGTTCGATGCCTTTCGATGTGTATTCCGGGTATGATCCGGCGTTCGGCCACCTTTCGATAATCAGCCTGTCGTCCAGCCA
>LJTR01000409.1 GCA_001303465.1 Phycisphaerae bacterium SG8_4 | reverse complement strand
TCAAGAGCCTCAGAGAGCACTTCGTCGGCCAGCGGAAAGGGATACATCGCCGGGCGCTGCCTATGCGCATAACAGGGATACTCGAGCCATTCGACAACATCTTCGAGCCAACAGACTCCTAACTGACCGGCGGCCAGCACCTCAAGGGCCGTGCCCCAGCTGTGAAAAGCAAAACGCAGTGACCGCTGGGCAACGCCTTCGAAGATTCTCCTGGCGCTCGAGAGGCCTCCCTGGCACAGAATGTCCATTTGAACATAGTCAACCGCCCCCGAGTCGATCAGATCGGCAAAGCCCGCATCGTCCGGCTCGTGTTCACCCGAGGCAAGTTTCACGTTCGACTCTGCGCGCAGCTTTCGGTATACGTCGTGGTCATCCGGCGGCAGAGGTTCTTCCAGCCAGAGAGGATTGTATTTTTGCATATCACGAACAAGTTTCGCGATAGTCTCGAAGGAGTAGCTGTTGTCGCCCATCCGCCACCACGTATGGGCGTCGATCATCAAGCCTGCGTCTGGCCCCACGGCCTGCCGCATGAGAGCGACGGTCTCCAGATCTTTCTGAGGCCCCATACCGGGCCGCATCTTGTAGGCGGCGAAGCCCATGTCGATCACTGCACGCGCTTCGGCGGCGTATTGCTCGGGTTCCATGTACATCCCCGCGCTGCCGTAGAGTTTTATCCTGTCGCGTTTGCGGCCTCCGAGCATCTCCGATAGTGGACATCCCTCGTACCGCGCCACAAGATCGAGCAATGCGATTTCAACGGCCCGGTATGTCTTCATCACTTCAACATCCGCCGCAAATCCGAATTCCGCCCACCGGCGAGGGTCTTTGCCGACCAGAAATGGCCCGATTGTCTGCTTTATCTCTCTGTCCGCTCGCTCATGGGCGGGCCCCGGGGCGTATCCCGTCAGACCCGTATCGGTGGTGACACGGATCAACATCGCATCTCTTTTTAGAATCGTGCGCCGGCCTGCCCAGAATTTCAACCTGATCGGTTCAGGCATCTGATAGGAGCAAAGATGGGATTCGACGCGTGTTATCTTCAAAGCGAGATTCCTCTTGAGATAATTATTTGTCGGCAGCGCAGGATTCTCTTAGCTGCTTCAGGTTCTCAGCCGTTTTGCTGGCGCCCTGCTGAACAAATACGCCATCGGAGCCGCAGGCTATAAAGCGAAATCCAAAATCATAGTACCTTTTGAACTCGGCAGGATTCTTGAGCAGGATTCCGGCTGCCTTTCCCTCTTTCGCAGCGGCGTCTGCGGTCGCCTTGATGGCCTCGACAAATTTAGGGTGATCGGGCTTGCCGTAAACGCCCAGGGCGATCGAGAGGTCCATCGGGCCCACAAACAGCACGTCGACTCCGTCGATCGCCGCCACCGAATCCAGACTGTCCAGTATTTCTGCCGTTTCGATCTGAACGATACAGACGAGATTCTTCTTGTGGTTGGCATAGTAGTCTTCAAAACCGGCGCCGAACTGTGCCGCCCTGATCATTCTCGCGGCACCTCTGGCTCCCTCAGGCTGATACCGGACCCCCTTCACCGCCTGCTCGGCGTCGTTGAGTGTATAGATGCGAGGGCACATGATTCCTTCTGCACCTAAATCCAGGACCCTGTGAAAACGCTGCCTCTGGTAGGACTCGACCCTGACGATAGCCGCCGCAGATGTGTGTTCCAGTGCCTGCAACTGGCCCAAAACCTGGCCCTCGGAGCCTGCCCCGTGTTCGATATCAATCAGAGCCCAGTCGAATCCCGCCGACCCGACAATTTCCGAAGTGATGGTCGATCCAAGATTCAACCAGCATCCGATCAAAGTCTCGCCGTCGTATATACGCTTCTTAATATTCTTCATTACAGCCCCTGTAAAAGAAATCAAAAATCAAAGCTTGTCCCGAGCGTAGTCGAGGGATGCAAAATGCAAAATTGAGGAAGGGCCCCCGCTCTGCGGGAACCAAGTCATCCGCCTGCGGCGGATTCCACTATTTTGATTTTTGATTTTTGATATTTACATTCTCTTTATGCCCACGGTCGCGCGCGGCCCTTGCGCCCAATATCTGTGATAATGTCGTGGGCAAGAATTGCGTCCTCGCGAACCTGAAAGTCGAACATCCCCACGTTGGCGAAATCCGCTCCGTTTTCGAATGCGAACCTGAAGCCCTCTCGCGGGTGTATGGCCCCAGCGGCCAGAACCTTGAAGGCAATCCATGCCTTCTTGACAGTCTTCATGAATTCGATTGTCTCTTCCGGCCTGGTGCACCACATGCCGTCACCTCTCGGCAGCCCGCGTTTCGGACGTTCGGCTTTGGGAGTAGCCGACCAGTAGTCGTCGCTGTGCAGTGTCTTCATGTAGAAGTCCACGTCGACGCCCGCCCTTTCCAGAGCCATCGGCACTTCGAGACTGTGACATGCACAGCCGGCGATCAGCCCGTTCTTCTTGATGAACTCGATGACCTTGGCCAACAAATCCGCGCGGCCGTTGCTCACCCAGTGGTCGCAGATGCCGCCGTGAACAAAGGCGCCTACTGCACCATTGTCGATGGCCGTCTGAATCGAACCGGTCAGATCATAAGTCTTGGGATATGTCTGGGCAATCCATTGGATCTGCCCGCCCCATTCCTCTCTATACCGGTTATACACGCGAATTGTCGGATCCTCGCCGACAGCATAGGGACTGTTCACCGGTCCGATCATCGTATTGACGCCGCACTCCTCGCAGAGTTGCCAGGTTTCGATTATCCTTCGGTCCGTGAAGTAATGCCTCATCAGCGACGCAACGTAAAGTAAGTCACGGTCGTGCGCACTGCCGATGATCAGATTACCCCCGCAAATCAGTCGGCTGATCTCGATCTGTCCAATCTTGCCCGTTGGCACGTTCATAGACCCACGACGATTCACTCTCTTAGCCACAAGATCACCCGAAATCATTCTACATAACGCGCCAACAAATCAAACGCGATAGAGCAATGTACAGCAGTGTATCGCCGCACTTGCAACTTGTCAAATTCTGATTGTGCTCGAAAGCCCTGGCCCTGGCGCCATTTTGTCAAGAGACATAGAAGGACGAGAGACTAAGGACGAATCTTCCGTCGCGCATCCTGCATCGTCCCTCACACGTTTTTGATCAGTGCAAGGTCTCCGTCACGTGCCGCCTCAAGTATAGGCCCCATGTACTCGTCGATCATCTCGGCGGTCAGCGGCACGGGCATGTTCTGGAGTTTCATCTTGAGTTGGGGATTCTTTGCCGCCGCGAGTGCGCGGTCGATGTGATGCTGTCCGAATCCGTCGACCTGGCCCAGCCGAGTGGGAAAGCCGATCCGGCGAGCCAATTCGAACATCGCCTGGGCAACTGCGACTCCAAGCTCCCTTGCTTGCAGGCCGTCCATGTCAGCATCCGTCAGGCCTGCCTCCTTGTATATCCTGCCGACAATACGCAGCGGTCGCTCGATCGCCGGGGCGAAGAAGACCGAGTAGTACGGATTCATAATAGCGCAGGCCCGACCGTGGGACAGTATGTCCACCAGAGAGAAGCTGGTCAGATGCCCTCCGTTGGTTCCACCTACCATGATGGAATATCCACCCAGGTCCGTGGCCAGACAGAGAGCTTCGCGACCCTGTGTATCCTTTGGATCGGCGACCACCGCCGGAAGGTAGTTGACCACAAGGCCGATACACGCCGAGGCTATTTCTTCGATTCTTTCGTAGACGTCCTTGCCCACGGCACCGTAAAGAACTTCGAGCGAGTGCGCGATCCCATCCAGCGCTCCGTCGGCGGTCAACTCAGGCGGCGCACCGCACGTCACCTCGTAGTCGAAAACCGGGTACTGGGGCACAATTGCCTCATCTACGATCAACTTCTTCTGGCCCGTCGAGACGTCCGTGATGTTGGAATACTTTGTAAGGTGAGCTGCCGAGCTGGCAACGGTCTGAATAGCCACATGAGGGGTCAGAGATTTGTCCCGGTTCTTCAAGGCCTCGGTGACAAGTCCTACTCCGAAGTAATCGTCAATGTCACCGCCGAGAGTGTGAAGGACCTCGGCGGCCTTCGCCGCGTCGATCGTACTGCCGCCGCCGAAGCTGACCACTACATCGGCATCGCTTTCTCTGAGGCTCTCGGCGATTCGAAACAGATCCTCCCGCGGACAGTTGGGCCCGGCGCCTCTGATTTCTTCTGCCAGGCTGACTCCTGATGCTGCCAGCGAGTTGCGTATGCCCGCCACGTAATCATCGCTGCCTTCAAATGTGTCACGAACCAGTGCCGCTTTCCTGCCGGCGGCGGAAGCCTGGTCGCCCGCTCGTGGCAGGACGTTGGCGCCGAACAAGTATGAGCTGCCCTTGAACTCGTGCAGTAAAGCCCGTGCTTTTTCAAAATCCGTCATGCTCTAGCTCTCCTCTGATATACCCTTCAGGGTAGTAAATTCCCGCGAGTAAGATCATACACTGTTATTGTAACGCCACTTACCCGCGCATGAAGGCGAATTTTCAATCGTGAGCAGTACAAATAGACCACCTTGGTCAAGTCATTTCGAATCCACCGTCCACGTTCAGCGTCTGTCCGGTCATGTAATCGGAATCCGGCGAACACAAGAACGCGACGACACCGGCCACGTCCTCCACAGTCCCGGGCCTCTTCAATGCGGTCCGTTCTACGAACGCCTTCATGGACTCGCCCGGAGCGACTCCCGCTATGCGGCCCCGGTCCCGGTCGATTCTTTCCCACATCGGCGTGGGAACGACACCGGGACAGACGGCGTTGACATTGATATTGTACGGCGCAAAGGCAAGGGCCGCAGATTGGGTGACACTTATGATCGCAGCCTTGCTCGCTGCATAGGCCACCTGCTCGGCTCTGCCGCGGCGGCCTGAGATCGAAGAAAAGTTCACAATCTTGCCGCGACTGCCCGTTGCACGACCTTCTGTTTGGGCCTGCTTTTGTACCTGATCTATCATCCGGCGCCCGACAGCCTGAACACAGAACGTCGTGCCTTTGAGATTCGTGTCGATCACGCCGTCCCATTGCTGCTCGGTCAGCTCGAGAAAAAGTCCGGTCTGTGCCACGCCGGCGGCATTTACAAGAATGTCGATATGGCCGAACTCGGCCACTGCGCGGTCCACCAGGAATTGAATATCACTTGGTTCGGAAACATCTACGGCACAAGACAATGCTCGGCGACCAAGCGACATGATTTGCTCGGTCGTCCCGGCGGCCCCGCTGGCA
>LJTR01000408.1 GCA_001303465.1 Phycisphaerae bacterium SG8_4 | reverse complement strand
CTGAGGCCGAGCCGATGTGCAACCCGTCGAGCGATGATAAAGTGCAATATGATCCCGAGCAGATACAGGACGCCGTAGGTTGCGACCGGTCCTATCCTTGGCCACATTGGGGCGATCTCCTCAAAATGCGGGCCGTTGGCTTATTCTGCGAAATCTTTCCTGAATTCTCTGAGGCAGTCCTCTTTCGATCCTTTGAGCAGATAAATCCTGCCGTGGATAGTCTTCGTCCGGCCCTTCTTCAGTGGGCCGACTCGGACCGAAAGGTGCATACATTTCCACGGATTATGTCCCTGGGCCGAGATGAACGATTCCCAGGCGATACCCATTGTCCATTTCCTGTCCTCAGATTCGCGAACCAGCAGGCCCGCGTACGCATCGCGGCTGGAGGTGGGCCATTTTTCCGAGAAGACGAACTTGCCGTCCTTTCGTTCCTTTTGCCAGGCCATGATCGCCGGGCGGTATTTGTGATTGAAATGTATCTCGCGCGGGAATTGTCCCTTGATAAGGTCGAGACCGTCGACAGCGAGAAAATATGTGTGCTCGTGATCTTCATCGAGGAATATGCGGTTCTGCTCCTGTGGTTTGGCATGATTTCCCGGATTGAAGCATGGGATCATCGCCGCGATCTCAGGCCAGTCGTGGTCCGTCGTGTTCGTGATTTCGAGAGTCATGGCGGCTCCGTCCTCCGTTGCCTTGACTTTCATCTTGAGCCATTCTGAATCCATCTGCGCCAGCGTGCCATCGGCATTGACTGTCCATTTCCATTTGTGCGATCCTTGAGTATGTTCACCCTTGGCGACGGCGTCGAACAAGTGCCATTCGTAGAACCAGAAATAAGCGAATAGGGCCTTGTCGGTTCGGGATTCGACTTTCACGCCTCGTTCCCAATCTGTCAGCTTCATCAGCTTGTCCGCATTTGCTCCTCGACCTGTGCTTGTCGACGACAAAGCAAACTGAAGAAATATCGTTGCAAGAATAAGTCTTTGTTTGTTCATGCTGAGACCTCCCTATTGGCCACGATATTTGGCAATGCACAGGGCCGCTTCAAAGAAGGTGCCAAATCGTTTTCCATAGTGCTCCCGATTGAAATTTCCCGTTTTTGCGCGGGAAAGTAGCTTTACAATAACAGCTTATGATCTTGCTCGCGGGAATCTACTACCCTAAAGGGTATATTTGGCGACAGCTTTGATCGGCCCGGTACGAGCGAATCCTCTTGGCGCCAGAGAAAGCAATCTCCCTCCCTCGAAAGAGGGGGGGGATTGCGGTCCTATAGAGTGCACAGTTGCTTACGATCAAGGCTTCATTGACATCTGGCAGTAGTTCAAATGGGTTAAAGCCCAGTGTCTTCGTTGTGTTCTAGTCAGAAGATGTATGCGGGATATCATGCAGAAGATGTATGCGGGATATCATGCAGAAGATGTATGCGGGATATCATGACAGATGCTAACCACTTTAGCTCTGTGAAACCGTACCTGCACTTGACTTGACACGTGTCTACTCACAGGCATCTCGACATCTGGTCAGATCTGCTTTTCAATCGGACATGTCCGGAAATCGGACACAGACCGGTGTACCGACAGAGATCTTGTTTCCTGTTGGCTCGAGGGCGCCGGTTTTTGCGTTGATGCTAAAGACCACGACGCTGTCGCTGCCCTGGTTGGCAACGAGGCAGAACTTGCCGGTCGGGTCGATGTTGAAGTTCCGTGGCGTCTTGATGTCGGCGGTTTCGTGCTCGACCAAGATTAGCGTTCCTTTGCGCCGGTTGATCCGGTAGACCGCGATGCTGTCATGGCCGCGGTTGGAGCCGTAGAGGAACCTGCCGCTCGGGTGAACGCGCACCTCGGCGCATGAGTTGGAGCCGTCGAATCCCTCGGGGAGCGTCGGGATTGTCTGGATTTCCGTCAGAGCGCCGGAAGTCGGATCGTATGCAAAGGCGGTTACGGTGCAGTGGAGTTCGTTGATCACGTAAGCGTGTCGGTCGTTCGGGGCGAAGGCAAAATGTCGCGGCCCGGCGCCGGGCTTGAGTGCTGCGAACGGCGGGTCGTTAGCGGTAATTGTCCCTTTGTCAACGTCCAGTTTGTAAATCATGACCTTGTCGATTCCGAGATCCGCGACGAAGGCGAATTGATCGTTGGAACTAACGTTGATTGAGTGTGCATGCGGTCCTTTCTGGCGGTTGGAGTTGACGCTGGAACCGGTATGCTGAACGAACCCGGCGGGTTCAGCGAGCTTGCCGTCCGGTTTGATCGGGATCACCGAGGCGCTGCCGCTGCCGTAATTGGCGACGAGTACGTTCTTACCTGCGTGGTCGATGCTGACGTGGCACGGGCCAGAGCCGCTTGAGGGCTGTTGGTTCAGGAACCTGAGGTTTCCGTCCTTGCCGATTGCGTAGGCGCTGACAGAGCCCGCTCCGCCGGACTCGCTGACGGCGTAGAGGAATTTGCCGCTCGGGTGGATTTCCAGAAATGACGGGTTTCTCGCTTCAGCGGCGAGGACGGGATCGGATAGTCTTCCCGTATCGAGGTCCAGTGTGCTGCGATAGATCCCCTTGCTGGAATCTGCGCCCCGCGTGTAGGTCCCGAGGTAGACGGTCAGCGATTTGGCACAGGCCGTCGATACTGCCGCGAGGGAAAGCGCTACTGCAACAAAAGTCTTGATCTTCATGTGTGAATACCTCCTTAGCTATTCAAAAAGTTCGATATTGCCCCCTGTGTGGATGAAAAGTACGTTTGCGCCTTGTGCGAAGCGCCCTTTGCGTAGATAGTCGATCAGTGCTGCAGCGGCCTTTCCCGTGTAGACATAGTCGAGAAATACTCCGAACCGTCGGGCAAACATCTCCACGGCCTCCCGACAGCCGGCGGTTCTGGCGGCGTAGCCCTCGCCAATGTAGCCATCATCAACGACGATGCTCGACGGATCCACCACGGCGTCCATCTGGACCGCCGTTGCCCGGGCCAGATCAAGGACATCCTGTCGAAACTCGTCTTGCGGCTTTGCAACGCTGACGCCGATTACCTGGCCTTGCCAGCCTGAAATCGCCTTTCCCACAATGAGACCCGCCTGCGTGCCTGCCGAGGAAGATGCGTGGATCACGGCGTCGAATTCCACCGCCAGAGACGAGTGATCGGCGATAATCTCGGAAAATGCGTCAACATAGCCCAAAGCGCCGCGCGGCGTGGAGCCCCCCACGGGCATCCGGTAAACTTTTTTGCCCGACGCGGTGAGCCTTTTCTCTAGGCCTTCCGCTTCACAGGCCCAGTTGTCCCAATCGGGCGAGTCAACATGGTGGCACGTAACCCCGAGGAGGTGGTCCACGCGAAGGTTTCCCGTCGGATTCTCACACCTGTTGCCGCCGAGCACAAGATGGACCTCCATTCCGCCCCAGACACCGTAAGAGGCAGCCACCCGGCAGAAATTCGACTGGTTCGCGCCGATGGCGATCAGGGTATCGCAACCCTGGTCAAGTGCATCTGCGAGCAAAAAATCGAGTTTTCGGGTCTTGTTACCCCCGAATCCGAAGCCTGTCAGATCATCCCTCTTGCAGTAGATGTTTGCTGAGTATGTGTCCGAGAGGCCGTCGAGTCTGTGCACCGGCGTCGGCACAAGTGAGTTGTGCAGCCTGGGAAAAGCTCTGAGGCTTTCCTGAATCGTAGAAATGGACTCCGTCCCCGTCGGCGTCTTCCCAATGGTCAACGCTCGGTGAGAACATTCACTTCTGGCTCCAAAAAACGCGGTGCGGCCGCTACGGAGAATCTATTCTGGCGAGGGGCGATTCTCAAGGGAAAAATCGGGGCTGCTCGGGAAATCTGTTAAGTCACCCAAACTCTTTTCCGAGAAAATAGAAAAATTCTCCATTTTGTTGTCTACATTCGATATCTGAGATTCGCCGTTATTTAAGAGGGCAAAGATTTGCCTTGGTGGGCCGATCTTTGCAGAACAATGTTGAATGTTGGGGCGGGCTGATTTAGAAAGGGTACAGAACAATGCGAACTACGATAATCACGTTATTGATTTCAGTGTTCCTGACAGGAACGGCGTGGGCTGACCGATCTCTGGAGAAGGCGGAAATATCCAAAATGTTAAAAATCTTGACCGGTCAGCCGAGTAAGACGTGGATTTCCTCGGGCACAATCTCGGCCACGCACGAAGAATACAGGGCACCAAAGACGACGGACGCCGACGAGATCAGCAATCGAATCAACAAAGAGATCCAGAAGTATCAGGCAAGAACAGACAAGACGAAAGTAGCCACGCGCCTGCAGAAGACGAAGCTCGATTCGATACCGTTCGATGTTCGTCACGAGCTGTCCAACGAGTACACGATGATTTCAAGTGTTGTGGTCAAATACGACGGGGACAGATTCTATTGGGAGATCAATACCAACTCTCGCACGGACTCTGTGAAGCCGAATCCGGAGACGCCAGGCGAGCAGTTCGATGCGGCCCGGAACGCGCGGCGCATATTCGTGTGGGACGGGCAAGAGTACACTATCTACTCGCGATCCGGCCATCGTGCGATCGTTGACGCCACAGGCTCTATACCGCGCGGCGTCACCGGTCCGCTGACCGCCGGGCTCATTCCGTGGGGATACGGCGCCTACACGTATGAGAACCTTTCGGCCTGCGAAGTCTCCGCCACCGAGAAACATGTCGACGGTCAAGCTCAGGTACATCTGACGCTCACAAGGTCGGACGGTTCACAAATGGTCTTTGTGCTCGATGCTGAAAGAAACTTCGCCGTGATCTCCCATCTTGAGGAAGGGTCTGATAAGACTACCTTCAAACACTACGGCCACTACCGGGTAGTCTCGGGTAGATTAGTTCCCACTACAATTGCGATAGAGCAACACGATGCCTTGACGAACAGACTCCTGGCCAGTGATTTCTGGGACTTCAAGTCAATAAGCGGCAGCGCTCCTGCTGTCACCGATTTCAGCATTGCGTATGACACCGATGACATCATAGAGTACAAGTCCCCCGTTACCGACAAAGCTGTGGTGTACCGTTACTCGCCGATGATTGATGTTGAGCTTCTTCTGGCCGAGAGAGTGGCATTCGCCGCATCCGAGGGCAGCCAGGAGCAGAACTGCCGCAATTGGGCAGAGACATTGCGGACGGCCAGCTTGCTCAGCTCGTAGAAGGAACGAACGGAGTTACAAGTCTTCGCCGAATGAAGGAGTTTGCGCAGCGCCAGGGCCTCCATTGCCGGGCGGTCACGACCGACATAGAAACTCTCAGGGGTCTAAGCGGTTGCGAGGCAATTCTGCATATGCCGAAGAAGAATCATTTTGTGACGCTCGGCGATGTCGACAGCGAGTATGTTTGGAGCATAGATCTGGCACACGCCAGATTCTGCTATCGTACCGATATCGGCCGCTTCGGCGCCGATTGGAGCGAGGGTACCGCTCTGTTGATCTCCGACAGCCCCATCACGGACAAGCTCAACGACATCGATGACAGCGGACTCAATGCCATAACTGGCGGGGCGGGCTTTGCGTGCACCAATCTCCTGCAGGAATACGAC
>LJTR01000407.1 GCA_001303465.1 Phycisphaerae bacterium SG8_4 | reverse complement strand
CACCGACATGCCGGCTTTGAAGGTAGCTGGCTCCGCCATGTCCCGCAGAACGTCTCGCTCATGCCCTGGTTGCCGGCAACTGCGTTGCTGTGTGGATCACGGCTTTTCAAACAAGATGCCGCCGCTGCAACGTGGATAGTCGGGCTCAGTCTGATTACTTTCAGTTCGTGTATCCTGACCACATTCGTTGGACGACCCGATATGCCCGCCGGCGCGCGCAGGCTTTTTGTAATCCTCTTGATACACATATGGGCCCTTGCGGCAGTACTTGTTTGGCGAAGATACAGGCGTTCCAGGCGACCTGACAAGACGCGAGAAGCGAGGTGCGACTCGTGAAATATCTGGTGACAGCCACAACGCTACTTGGGATTTGTTCTACACTCTCCATTGGTGCCGAACTGAAGGTGCAGGTGATCAACGGCACCACCGAGGGCGCGGCGGTGACAGATGACGAAGTCATCGTGCAGATATATGAGGACCGATACTTGCTGCACACCTTCAGCGCAAGGGCAAACGCAGAGGGCAGAGCTGTTTTCGAGAACGTCCCTGAGGGTGAGCATCTCACTGCCGTCGCTCGGGCCAGGCATCAGGACATGATGTTTACCTGCCGAGGCGTCTCGCTGCGCCCTTCTGAAGATGGGCACGTTGCGTCTGTTCAGGTGTTCGACGTCTCCACTGACAAATCAAAACTGTCTGTTGGAACTCATCATCTCATCGTGAAAGTCAAACCGGGCTCGCTCGAAATCACCGAATACATGCAGCTCAAAAACTCCTCCGATTTCGCGATAACATCAAGCGAAAAAGACGAGCAAGACAGGACTATCGTGCTGCACATCAAGCTGCCGCGAGGATTCAAGAATCTCAGGGCCCTGAGCTATTTCGAAGCCGATGCGCTTGTTGTGACCGACGAAGGTTTCTACGACACAATGGCCATTCCGCCGGGCGAACAGCATATTACATTCTCATACACTCTCGACGTGACATCGCAGGTCATGGGCTTTGCGAAGACAATTTCGTTGCGGACGTCCGAGTTTGTGCTTTTCGCCGAGTTAGGTGCCGCTAAGATCCATGGTCTGGGTCAGATTGCTGAGCAGGCCGCACGTTCGAGCGGAGAGTTTATCCAATACTACACACGTGCCGACCTTGCTGCCGGCGAGGAAGTTGCCTTCCAACTGGTCAATCTGGACGTCGGTTCTTCCGGCTTGGCCAAGTGGATCATCGCTGGTGCCGTCATCAGCGCGATCGTAGTCCTGGTGATCCTGCGGCTTAGTCCAAAAGAGAAAGCGAACGACAACAGCGAGCAGCGGTAGGATGGGTTCGCCGCAGGCGGATTGCCCATGCTGATAATATGGCGTAACCCAAACAGCATGGGCGGGAAATCTGCCCATCCTACGGCTGCGGTAAAAATGCTGGTAGCCCAAAATGCGACAAGGGCGTTTCTCGCGGTTTTGCCGAGAAGAGTCGTGAGTTTTCGTTCGGTCATGCGTTATAGTATGATAGAGCCGCATGAAAGAGAGGATGTCGGTCAATTTCGAGAGGCCCAATCATGTTCGATTCGGCAAAACTAAGATGTGCAGTCCTGGTGGTGACACTAGCTATATTGGCGGCAAGCTGTGAACGCGCGCCAACTGCCGAGGGAGACGGGCCCAAAATGGAATTCGTTCGGATTCCCGCCGGCAGCTTCCAAATGGGTTCTCCGGATTCAGAAAAAGACAGAATACTATTCGATAGCCCTATCCGGCAAGTTCAAATCACAAAGCCGTTCTACATGGGCAAGTACGAAGTAACGCAGGCCCAGTGGGAGGCGGTAATGGGGACAACAGTTCGACGGCAGCGCGGTAAATCAGATTCTCCCTGGCGCCTGAAAGGAGAAGGCCCCGAATATCCCATGTACTATGTTTCATGGGAAGAAGCGGTGGAATTCTGCAAGAAACTTGGAGAGAATTTTCGCCTGCCGACCGAGACTGAGTGGGAATACGCATGTAGAGCGGGCTCCCGGACTCGATTCTATTATGGCGACGATCCGAACTACATGGAACTAAACCAATATGCTTGGTCTTGGGACAACAGTGATGGTCAGACACATCCGGTAGGACGGAAAAAGCCGAATGCCTGGGGCCTGTATGACATGTACGGTAATGTCTATGAATGGTGCTCGGATCAGTACACAGACTTGAACAAAAAGCACAGCGCCGTAAGTAGCGACAATTTTATATCTGTGCCCACTAAGAATTCTAATCGCGTCTGTCGAGGTGGTAGTTGGTGCTTAGACGAGGCAAGCTTATTTCGATCTGCAAGTCGAATACCTTGTCCTCAGAGCAATGGTTCTGACAACTTAGGTTTTCGCGTTGTATATACGGGCCGAGCCAGATGCAGCAAGGAAGTGCTACAGATTGCTCTACCGGAAAAGACTGCTGGAGCCGGAGCCACCTCGGAGGGGGAGTCCGAGAGCCGACCTCAAACCATTATCGGGGTAGTGCGGGATGATGCAGGGCTCCCGATAGGCGAGATTGACGTGGGAATCATACCGTATCACGGCATGAGTCTGCGTAAATATGCCAACGGTCGCTTTGAGATTTCCAGGCGGCCCCTAAATCCGAACACACCCATGCAGGAATGCCACCTTGTTGCGCGAAACAAGGAGCGGAATCTCGCTTTGGGTTTGAAAATCGAGGAAGATGTGAATGAACTTGAAATCAAGCTCACACCGGGCGTAGTTCTCTCTGGTAAAGTTGTGGGCAGCGACGGGAAGGAAATCGAAAAAGCCAGAGTCATGATCAGTAAACTGCATACGCCTAATTGGTCCGGGAAATACGTGGACTGGATGGAAACTGATTCCGAAGGAAGATTTGTGTTCAAGGCACTACCACCGGGATATGACTATAGTTTGTCCGCGAGCAAGTTTGACTACCGGCTAGGCCGAATCGAGGTTCGCTCTGAGGATGTGCATGACAATAGCGCAGATGGTGTCTCCATCATACTTCCGATAGGGGAATTCTCTGTTTCAGGTGTAGTGGTTGATGCGAATGGTAAACCAGTGGCCGACGCATTGGTTTACTGTACCGGCAAAGGCCAGGCTGGTATTCACGCTCAAACTGACGCGGACGGCAAATTTAGGGCCGATAGAATTTTTGCAGGCAAGGTCAACGTCATGGTAAGTGTTCAGAGAGATGGCGGAAAGTGGACAGGCGGATCGGTCACCGTCGAGGCTGGAGCGACTGATGTCAGGGTCGTCCTGGGAACCGGCCAGTGGTCGCCTCCGCCCAAAGGCCGAGCATGTTTTCCTGGTGAGACCGGAGTTTGGGTAGATGGGACTGTTGTGCGCATCTCTGAAGTCATCCGGGGACGGGCTGTGCCAAGAGCGCCCTTTGGGTATGTTGAAAGGATTGATGAGCACGAGGGCGCATTCGAATGCCGCGATATTCTGCTCGAGAGCGGCAATCGGATAAGCGTTGTGGATTCGCACTGCTTTATGCTGGATTGCGGCCGGTGGATCGCGGCACAAGACATCAGAGCCGGCCAGAGGCTAAAGACCACCACGGGCACAGTCGGCATAAAGAGCGTGGCAATTCGGCCAACGCCCTACGTCGGCAAGGTCTACAATCTCAAGATTGTAGACTCAGACCGATACGCCGTCGGGAAAGACGGCATTATCGTGCGCGATTATTGATATTGCAGATATATCCGGAGGCAAGTCACTATGCGCCGTCGTACCGAGGCAACTATCGTGACAGTATTTCTTGCCGTGAATATCGTCGTGCTGACGTGTGGTGGTGTGCTCGCAAGCCTGCGCCAGTATGCGGGCGGAATGGGCCTGTGTTTCTTTTTGGCTGTTTACTGCGCTCAGTGTTGTGTTTGTTTTCTGCTGAATCATAGAATAGAATCACGTTTCCTACGATTGGAAACGGTTTTTTCGGGAGAATCTGTACCCGATCGAATTGGAAGCAAATTTGTTCCTAAATCAGACATCATCTCTATGCTCATCTTCCACGCAGTTGCCTTGCTTCTTGCGATACACGCGCTTAATCGCGGGTGGTGGCTTGTTCTTTGCGTGCTTCTGGCCGTTTTTCTGGTCGGCAATTTTGTCTACATGGCGCTGGCGGTTTGGCTGAAGGTCAAAGCATGCTCCAAACGGTTGGAGGAACTTTTCTCGAATAGCAAAGAGCGCGCGATGCGCGCCGAACCGGGGAAACTGTAAGACAGCTGGATTGTACCTTTGTTGTTTGTGAAGTGTCACTGGAACCGCGTGGGCAGGCGCCGCTCGCGAGGGGCACCTCGGCCGTTTCTTTGATCATCACGGGCCCAGAATGAACGACAAATATGAAGAAGGAATCGCCTTCGGCGAGCCTCTTCTGATTTCATCACCCCCCAACCGAAGCCAGATAGAGGTCAAGCTTGAATCTGGCTTCGGAGGCTGGGCTGATGAAAAGGTCAAAATCCGCCTTCGGTGGACGAAGCGGCTCCGCTCGGCCAGCACATGGGCAGGAAAATGGCCTCGATGTTGTAGGTCATGGTCCGAGAAACTCCTTCAGCTTGTCGCTGATTTGCATGACGGCAGACAAAGTCACTCAAAAACCAAGGCGAATCCCGAAAGAAAACGGCAAGGAAAAGTGGGCTTTCTGGGGCGTCAACTCAGGTCTCAAAGCCCGAAAAAACGCTCCAATCTTCAACAAACATTGAATATAGAGCAGTTTTTGAACGATATATTAGTACTGTTTGCACCATGTGAAAGGCCACGTTGGCCTGGTGAGATGGAGACAACTTGATGCGAATAAGGTACGTGGTTTCCACGATGGTCTTCTGGGGACGTGAGCACCCTCTGTCATTCGAGCAGGAGTGCCAGTTTCTGGCCTCGCAGGGCTTCGGCATTGAGCTGCTGCCCAATCTGAAGGGCCAGACCGAATGCCGATACGACAGGCGTAACTGGTCGAGGCTCATCGCCGCGACCGAGGGGATGCAGGTGGTGATGCGTTCGCGCGACGACAGGCCGAATCTGGAGCAGTGGAGAGAGCAAATCGAATGCGCCAAGCTGCTCGGCGCCAATATCGTAGCCAGTCTGACGAGTTTGGGGCTTCCTGCCGAACAGGAACTCAACGGAAGTGATTTTGCGGGCGACGTGATCGAATTGGCCGAGAAGAATGACGTCAAATTGTGCCTGGAGACCGGCCGTCTGCCGATCCTCCTGGCGCTCGCTGAGAGATTCGAGTCGCTGTG
>LJTR01000406.1 GCA_001303465.1 Phycisphaerae bacterium SG8_4 | reverse complement strand
CGAGCGTTTTCCTCAGCGTGACGTTGACGCTCTTGTAGCCTTCACCCGTGGGCGTCATGACCGGGCCTTTGAGTATGACGCCGTGTTCGTCCAGCGCCGTCCAGGCATCGTCGCCGATGCCGGCAGACAGGCCGTTCTCGTAGGCCTTGAGCCCGACGGTGATATGGTGGAATCTGAGCGTCGGATCCGCGGCAGCGAGGATCGACAGGGTGGCATCCATGATTTCCGGACCGATACCGTCGCCAGCAGCGACCGGGATCGTTTTGGCAGGCAGGCGCGCAGGGGCGGTACCGGCGGCGAAGGCGGGGAGTGCGGACATTTGGCGAATCTCCTAAATACGACATACGTTTCGTGAATATTAAAACGCATAAAGACGCCCGGCGCAAGACCCCGGGAAAGACCGATCGGCCCCAGCCGGTGGCCAAGCCCGATGCGGCAGGAAAGGCGACTTGGACGTTCCTGAGCAATCACACTCACGTACTGGTTTGTCTGGCGCTGGATCCGGATCAGGTGCTCCGCGAGGTGGCATCCCAGGTCGGCATCACCGAGCGGGCGGTCCAGCGCATCGTTGCGGACCTGGAGCAGGCCGGGGTCCTCGAGCGGGAGCGGGATGGCCGCCGCAATCGTTATCGGCTGAACCTCGACGCCCGTCTTCGGCATCCGCTGGAGCAGCACTGCAGCGTCGGTGACCTGCTGGAATCGGTGATCGGCCCGGCGCCGCGCCGCTGAAGCCTCCTGCCGCGGCGGAGATGCTCGTGGGGTTATCCAAGGGGCGCTGTCTACAGTGCGAGTCGAGCCGCTCCCGAAACGAAGCCCCCGCCGAGGGCTGCTTCGGATCTGCACCAAGCTGATACTTTATTGTGCTCGATCGACCCACCCGCGCACGCAGAAAGCATGCTGTCCCGAATGGCGGATGCTCCAGCTGAGGTATGTTGTTGAGTGTCGAAAATGAATTAGCCTGCCCACTTGTGACGACCGCCAGGACCGTTTTTTTCGGTCGTCCGAGGCAGTAAACTTACGAACGACGACACCGTGGCGGGTGTAGTTCAATGGTAGAACCTCAGCTTCCCAATCGGAGTCGCTGAGTTGGGCACATCGATAACCGCTTGATTTCCGTGGCCCTGTGACCACCGGTTTCAATAAGTTAGATCACCCAAAAGTAACCAACTGAGTCCTGTGGGCTTTCTGAGTATGCTCAGTTTTGCTCTCACATCTGGTCACGATCGAGACTGTTTTCAGGGCGTTGTGAAGGCTTTCTGCTTCTGCCCGTGTATCTCTTGGTCAAGTCTGTGGTCCCGTCACGGCTCTCGTCGCACCTGCAGTTGCCCAGATCAACAGCGCAAATCCCGCCAGCGCGGAAACAGCGGATGCTAGGAAGATGCCCAGTTTGGCGCTGTCGATGAGATCTTCGCCAAAGGACAGATTGGCAATATATAGCGCCATCGTAAAGCCGATCCCGGCGATCATGCCGCCCCCAGCCAGTGTTGCCCAACCCACTTCCGGCGGGCGTGCTGCAATTTTCGACGACACTGCCAGCCAGCTGAATACAATGATACCGACGGGCTTACCGATGACGAGAGCGACCAGGACTGCGGTTGTGACAGCTCCGTCAATATTGTCGAGTGACAGAGTTACGCCCGTATTCGCGAACGCAAACAAGGGTATGATGGCGAAGCCAACCCATGGGTGCAGCAGAATTTCCAATCGCTCGAGCGGAGACAACGTTTCACGTGCTGCGCGCTCGGCGACCTGGAGCGTATAGCGATCTCTGGTGCCACCACCGGGCAGATCGGTGTCGGGATAGGCAATGACCTGGTTGAGGATGGCATACAAGCGGTCGTCGTTCACCCACCTATGCGCCGGCGTCATCAAACCAAGTACGACGCCGGTAATCGTCGCTTGGACGCCTGATGCATCGACGGCGAGCCAGATAAGGGCGCCGACAAAGAAGAAAATCGGAAAGCCGCGAAAGCCGATGATCGTCATCGCGCGCATCAGGGCGATGCCAATTGCGGCGAGCGCGAGGGGAGGCCACACAATCTGACTGCTATAGCCAATGGTAACGACAAGAATGGCTCCTATGTCATCGAATATGGTCAACGACAACATAAAGAGACGCAGCTGGTGCGAAACACGCGATCCCAGCAATGCAAGGCAGCCGATGACGAACGCGGTATCGCTTGCCATTACCGTGCCCCAGCCGTGCTGGCCCGGTTGACCCACTTGCATCATCAGATAGAGCAAGGCCGGCACCAACATGCCCCCAATCGCGGCCGATATCGGCAGCGCTGCGATGCGAAGACTCCGCAGCTCGCCGAGTATTATACTGCGCTTGAGTTCCAATGAGATTAGGAAGAAGAACAGCGTCATCAGCCCATCGTTGATCCAGTCTCTCAATGTGCGGGCGAGCTCCCAGGAGCCGACCTGGAAGCCGATTGGTGTTTCCCATGCATTCAGGAAGGGATGCGCCAACGGCGAGTTGGACAAGACCAGGGCGGCTACGGTGAATAGAAGAAGGACGGCGCCGCTGGCAGCCTTGATACTCAGGAATCGTCCGACTGGCTCTGAAACCCGATCGAGGAACTCTTCGGGAAGTCGAGTCTCGGCTTTGTCGGCTTGCTGATGATTTGTCAAAAAAATTAGCTCTGTTTAAGTGAACCGCTCGAGCGATCAGCTGTCACCGTGAGTATGGGCAGGATCGCGGGATACGCCATCCCGATTGCCGGATATCCTGGTGTCGATTGCCCTTGCGATACGGGCGGTCGTTCAGTGCGCGACCCTGTTGCACAAAATGACCGGATCAGAGGCCCCGTTCATTACGAAGTCAGCGTCATTATGATGTCGGCATACCAGGCGCAGTTTAATCCGAGCGCTTCGTCGAGCAGCAGGTCGCGGCTGCCCATATCGATGCGAGCCGAATGCACGCCAAGCGGAATCCACGGTAAGTCGCTGCGCGCCTGATTGCTCCCTGCGATGCGCATCACGACAGGGGAGCCACTGGTGCCCCGATGGGTGCGCGCATCGGTCAGGAAATAACCCTGGCCCTGGAAACGGAGTCCAAACGAAGAGGCGACGACTGCGTGCCGTACAACAGGCATGTGATGCAGTGCGTCGTGGAAGCCCAGGGGGAATCCAACGATCAACAAGGGGGTGCCTACCTCGACCAGATCGGTTGGGTTGTGCAGATGATCGGGGGTGAAGGCACGATAGACTGTCGTTTCGGGCAATGCAGAGCGCTCGATTTCGATCGCCGCTACATCGATCTCCCCTGCAGTGTCGATGCCCTGGCGCCAGACACTCTTGCCATCGCGGTACAGCGGAATCGAGAATCCGGTGGATCTTCCCAGGTTGTCCGGATCTGTGTGCAATTCGATCTCGAGACGATTCGGGTAGTGCCCGGTCGGTTCGTCAACCAGCACGTGCCGGCTCGTTATGAGAAACAGCCGCTCGTCGCGCTCGAAGAAGAAGCCGCTGGCATTGGTCAACGGACGCTGCTGCTCGAAAGTGAGAACGCGTGCGGCTGTGTGCAGCAAGGGATCGATAACCCGGGTCTGTTGCTTGTCAGGAGTCACCAGTTGCAGGGTGTCCGTTGCCCGATCTGGCTCACTGTTCATGACGATTCACAGCGGATGCACCCTAAATCCGTGCGATCTGAACATGGAAACCAACCCTGCTTGCGCGCTATCCGGCGCTTAACCGCGTTATGAATTACCGTCGATCTCTCGAACCCGTCTGGCATCGATCTCGGCATACCGGACTGCATCGTCCAGGCGGTCATACTTGTATTCCTTGTAGAAATACACTTTCCTGGTTGCACAAGTAATTCCGTGTGCATCCATCGTCTGTCTGTCTTTTGCATTCATTATGGTCTCCCGAGGACACATGCATTCTGTCGTTTGCGATATGGCTTATTGCAGTCCCAGTCGTTTCCGGAGAAATCCAGATGAGCGTTCTCCGGCAATGCCACAGCAACGCACGTCCCCTGCGATTTTCGATAGCCACGATTACATTCCCAGCCATTCCCGTAAGACTGCCCGGACAAGTATCCGTTTTCGGGCACTTCGATGGCGTTGCAGGCGCCATCGGCTTCCCGATAGCCGCGATCGCATTCCCAGCCGGGATTAATCGACGAAAAGGCCAGATATGCGTTCGCCGGTACCGCGATAGCGACACAGGCGTCATTCGTCGCCTTGTATCCCCGATCACAGGCCCAGCCTGAGCCGCTTGTATTTCCTGTCAGATAGCCGTTTGCCGGCACATTGATTGCTGCGCAAGTCTCACCGACTTTTCGATAGGCTCTGTCGCATTGCCATCTATCGCCTGACGTCCCACTGATGTAGGCATTTGTCGGCAGCGCAACCGGATCGCACGTGTCGCCTTTTTGCTTGTGGCCATACTTGCACTTCCAGCCGGATCCGTACGACGAGTCCGTGAGGAACGCATTTGTCGGTACTACGACCGCAACACAGGCGTCGTCGACCTCGCGAAATCCCATATCGCAGTGCCATCCTTTCCCGTAGGTATTCGCACTCGCATTGGCGGGTTTTGTGCTCGCAACACTTTGCGCCTTGGCTAGCCCTGTAGAGCCAGCGAAGATCACGAGAGTTACCAAGGCGAACGCAATACGACCGAAGTTTGGATTGGCTATGTTCATGAGTTTGCTCCTTCGTTCGAATCCATGCCTTGCTAATCGGTGTCATCGAAATGTGCGGCGACTCGGGCACAGGGCGATGCAGTAGCCGATTTGTCGGCGGCGTCGACCGGCCTTCTGTGACTAGAATCTGTTTGAGTATCCGCGGGCCAGGCGGCAACAAAAAGCAGGCGAAACAATCTTCGCCTGCGAAAGTAGAAGCCTTGCATCACTAGGCCGCTTTTTGCGTCGCGGCTATCTTGTGGAAAGTGGAATTGGCAACCTCGAAGTCTTTCACTCGCAGTTTTCCCTGGGCCAGCTTCGACAGAGTATTGTTTACTTCTGCATAAGGTCCGTGACGGTAAGCTTCGGCGCTTTCCTTATTGTCCCACAGGCTGAACGCGACCACGTTCTTGCCGTCCGGACTAATAAAAGAAATCTCATCCTTGAAGCCCTTCTGCTTGCGAAGCAAGGGCAAGATTTCTGCCTCGATCTTGTGGGTGAAATCCTTGCGGTGGGTGAAATCCTTGCGGCTGCCTGGCTTGAGTTCCATCGATACTTGACGTGCGTACATGACGTTCTCCGTCCTTGTGATTGGCCAAGAGGGCACTTCAGATAACTCGTTCGGTTGATCTTCTCTGAAGCCCTGTTGATCCGTTAACCATACTCGGTTAATTAACTTGAATAGTCAAGTCATTTTTGCGATTATCTATCTTCTTTACTCCGATAGTAAATTACGAGGAACCGCAAATGGATGTTTGTTCTGTCATCAAGGCGCGACTGCAGGAGCTGGGGCTCGAGCAGAAGGACCTGGCCGCCGCCGCCGAGGTGACAGAATCCTATATATCCCAGCTGCTGACCCGGAAGAAGTTACCGCC
>LJTR01000029.1 GCA_001303465.1 Phycisphaerae bacterium SG8_4 | reverse complement strand
CGGGATGTCATCGCGTTTCCGAAGACCCAGCGCGGCCAGTGTCTCCTGACCGACGCCCCGAGCGAGGTGGACCCCAAACAGCTTGACGAGCTTAACCTCCGCATGCAGAAACACTCACACGTAGTCGAGCAGGAAACAGACGAGCATAAGTGACAGTCCGGGGGCAGATTCTGATTTTATGCCGATCGATCTACGTCACATTACCAAGAGGCTCAAGAATCTCAAGCGGATCTGGCCGTTGTCGCTGGCGAGAAAAGTGCAGGCCACATTCGGGGCAGCGGTGATACTCGTGCTGACGCTGGCGCTTTCGATCCCCTACATCTGGATGGGCAAGCTCACCACAAAGGGTCTGCTCGATGCCGAGCGATCGAGATCGAATGTTCTGCTCGATCGACACTTCCAGCTCAAGGGAGACAGCCAGACTCTCTCGGCGCTTGACGATGCCGGACGGCAGCGAGATCCGAATGACAACGAGATAAGCTGGATTCGCTTCACGGAACAGGATGTAAACGGCCTGCCGGAATTGAGCGAAGAAACCAAAAAAGAGATCGAGAAGCTCCTAGGCGACCAGGACAGAGACGACCATATCTTTTTTCCCGCCGGGCAAGGTGGTTCCGAGAGCAACTATATACGAATCTTCAGGGCTACCGATAGCTGCATAAGCTGTCACACTCAGCAGGGCACCGCCAGTCCGTTCGATCTGAACAAGCCCATAGGTGCGGCCCTCATTCGGTCCCGGGGCCTTGCCGGCGAAAGGGAAAACACGGTCTTTATGAATCGGATCTGGATCATCGTGGCCGGCCTTATAGGCGGCACCGGGGCGATTGTCACCTTCTATGTAATAACACAACGTCTGATTCTGCGGCCCATCCGGCAACTGCGGGCGCTTGCGAATAATGTCGCCGAGGGAAATCTCGAAACAAGAAGCGCGATCGCCACGCGGGACGAATACGAGAAGTTGGCCACGGCATTCAATAACATGCTCGACGTGATACAGGCGACGCAGCAGAAGCTGCGCCAGGCAAACAAGCAACTAGACGCCAAGATAGCCGAGCTTTCGGGCCGAAATATCGAGTTGTTCAAGGCGAACAAGATAAAGAGCGAGTTTCTGGCCAACATCTCACACGAGTTTAGAACGCCGCTCAACGCTATTCTGGGTTTCGCCCAGGTCCTCAGGGAAAAACCTGTCGGATTGAAAAAGGCCAAGGCGCAAAGATATGCCGAGAATATTCTCACCAGCGGAAACAGCCTTTTGAACATGATCAACGACCTGCTGGATCTGGCCAAAGCGCGCGCCGGGAAGATGGATCTGCATATAGAAAAGACCTCCGTGGCCGATCTGCTCGAAGCTGTTGCTTCTGAGTTCTCGCTGCTGGCCGAGGAGAAGAAAATCAAAGTCAAATTGTCTGTCGATCCGGATTTGCCGATGCTCGTGACCGATGTCGGCAGGGTTCGGCAGATACTGTACAATTTCCTCAGTAACGCCCTGAAGTTTACACCGGCTCGGGGCAAGATCGAGATTGAGGCGATATTCCCATCGCCCGGGACGCAAAGCACCGGGCCCGAGGGCCGGATGATCCGGATCGCCGTAACCGATTCCGGCTGTGGTGTGGCCGGTTCCGACAAGAAGAAGATATTCGAAAAATTCCGCCAGGCCGACGGCTCGATTACCCGTGAATCGACCGGCAGCGGGCTGGGGCTGACCATCAGCACCGAATTAGCCGCGATGCTGGCCGGCAGTATCGGCCTGGAAAGCCCGCCCAAGAGGGGCAAGAAGGGCTCGACGTTCTGGCTCGATATTCCGATCACGCTGACCGGAGAAGATGACAAGGCCAGCGGAAAGACGGATTCTGCCTGAAGCAGTCCGTTTTCTTCTTTCTTGAGTCTGCAGGTGTGTTTGGAGATTCTTTGTTCCGGCTTCTGCCGGGTAAGGAGAGAATCATGCGTTTGATGCGTTTGTTCTTGTTTGTTCTGTTGCTGGTAAGTGTCGCGTCCGCCGTTGCGGCTGCAGGGGCCGAGACCCATCCGTTTTCCGTCCACGATATGCTGGCGATGGACCGGCTTTCCGATCCGCAGGTCTCGCCGGACGGCGAGTCGATTGTTTTCGTGAAGCGCCAAACCGATCTTGAAGCCGACAGAGGGCGGACCGATTTGTGGTTTGTCGGTGTCGACGGGACCAATCTTCGCCGGCTGACGTCCCATCAGGCGGCTGATTCCAATCCCCGCTGGGCGCCGGACGGCGGATTGATCTGGTTTATTTCGACCCGCTCGGATTCTGCGCAAGTTTGGCGGATTGCCATTGACGGTGGGGAGGCCGAGCAGGTGACTGATGAGCCTCTTGACGTCGGCAATCTAATCGTCTCCCGCGACGGCGAGCACATTGCTTTTACAATGGAAGTCTTCCCGGACGGCAGTACGCCGAGCGAAACCAAGGGCAGGATCGAGAAAACAGAAAAGGCAAAGACAACCGGACGGCTCTACGAGCGGATATTCGTCCGGCACTGGGATACGTGGAAGGACGGCCGGCGATCGCATCTGTTTGTGATGCCCGTTGCCGGAGGCGATGTAGTGGACGTTATGCGTGATATGGATGCGGACACTCCCTCCAAACCATTCGGCGGACCTGAGGAAATTACGTTCACACCGGACGGCCAAGGCGTCATCTTTTCGGCCCGTGATGTGGGCGCAGAAGAACCGTGGTCGACGGACTTCGATCTTTACTTTGCGCCCGTTGACGGTTCCGAGCGCCCTATATGTTTGACTGAGAAGAACAGTGCCTGGGACACGAATCCTCTCTTCTCTCCCGACGGCGAGATTCTTGCGTACCTGGCAATGGCCAGAGCTGGTTATGAATCGGACAGGCTTCGGATCATCCTGCGGCGCTGGCCCGGCGCCGGAGAGCGGGGTTTGACCGAGGATTGGGACCGCAGCCCATCGTCGATTTGCTTTTCGGCCGACGGCAAGACGATCTATGCAACGGCGACCAACCTGGGGCAGCGTTCTCTGTTTGCCGTCGATGTGAGAACCGGCGCGGTCGAGACCGTTTTGAAGGAAGGCAGCATTCGCTCGCCGGCCATCGCGGGTTCGAGGATTGTTTACGGCATGGATACCCTGCGCTGCCCTGTAGAATTCTACAGCGTCAAACCTGACGGCAGTGACGTGCGAAGAATCACGACTATCAATTCCGAAAAAGTTGCGGCTGTTCGAATGGGCGACTACGAGCAGTTTACGTTCGCCGGCTGGAACGATGAAACGGTTTATTGCTATGTCGTCAGGCCTGTTGATTTCGACGCGAAGAAAAAGTATCCCGTGGCCTTTCTAATCCACGGAGGCCCGCAGGGTTCATTCGGCAACAGTTTTCACTATCGCTGGAACCCTCAGGCCTACGCCGGGGCGGGCTACGCTGCCGTCATGGTGGATTTCCACGGCTCTACCGGGTACGGGCAGGCCTTCTGCGATTCGATCCGTGGCGACTGGGGCGGCAAACCGCTGGAAGACCTGCAGAAGGGTCTGGCCGCCGCATTGAAGCGCTACCCTTGGATGGACGGCGAGAGAGTCGGCGCCCTGGGCGCGTCGTTTGGCGGTTTTATGATTAACTGGATAGCGGGCAACTGGCCCGACCGTTTTCGCTGCATGGTCAACCACGACGGCAATCTCTGTGAACGGATGGCGTACTACGATACCGAGGAACTTTGGTTTCCCGAGTGGGACCATCTCGGAACACCCTGGGACAATGCAGAAGGCTACGAAAAGCACAATCCTGTAAACTTCGTCAAGAACTGGAAGACGCCGATGTTAGTCATCCACGGAGCGCTGGATTTCAGGGTGGCAGATACGCAGGGTCTGGCCACCTTTAATGCTCTCCAGCGCAGGGGCATCCCGAGCAAGCTGCTCTACTTCCCTGACGAAAATCACTGGGTACTTAAGCCGGCGAATTCCATCCTTTGGCACGAAACCGTCATTGGCTGGCTGGATCAATGGGTGAAAAAATGATCGTTGATTACTGATTGTCGATGGTTTATTATCTTGCTCGGATATTGGGCTGCAGTTCGGCCTCCTTCGTTTTGTAACAACTGTGTGATGATGGCCAAGAAGCATGTAAGAGCGATTTTTCCGGGCTCGTTCGATCCGCTTACGAACGGGCATCTGGATGTTATCGAGCGCGGCATGAAGCTCTTTGACGAGCTTATCGTCGCTGTGGGGCGAAGTCCGGTCAAGAATCAGCTATTCACGCCCGAAGAGCGTGTGGAGATGATCGCCGAGCTGCTCGAAACCAAGAACATGCCGGGAGTTTCGGTGGAAAGTTTCGAAGGGCTGACGGTCGAATATGCGGCCTGCAAGAAGGCGGATGTTATCCTGCGCGGGCTGCGCAGTCTTACCGACGTTCAATACGAATTCCAGCTTGCCATGACCAACCGTGCCGTCGCGGGGATTGAAACGATCTTTATAATGACCAGCGAACAGTTTGGCTTTACCAGTTCGACTCTGATTCGCGAGATCGCCTCGCTGGGAGGAGATCTGTCGAATCTGATTCCCAAGAATATTTTCGAACACTTGAAGAAGAAAATCCAGTGACCTGAGGGCTGATCGCAGACTACCAGGGCATGTTTACAATTACGGTCGAAACACACTTCCAGGCGTCCCATCAGTTGGTTCTGCCGGATGGCTCGAAGGAGCCGGCTCACAGTCATGATTGGGTGGTCACCGCCGCCGTCAGCAGTGAAAAGCTGGACGATATGGGGGTCGTGATGGACTTTCGGGCGCTGCGGGAAATTGTCGCGAATGTGACGGCCGAGCTTGACAACACGGCGCTCGGCGATATCGAGTATTTTTGCCGGAACAACCCGTCGGCCGAAAATGTGGCTATGTATCTATATGATAAACTCCGCGTCGGATTGCCCGATGGCTTGAGATTACAGAGCATAAAGGTAGTCGAGGAGCCGGGTTGTTCGGCAAAATTTGCCGAATAGACCGTTGGTCCTGCAGTGGATATCCAAATTTGTCGATTATCTTAAGAGTGCGGCTGCAGCGTGCCTTTTTTTGACTTGTTGCAGAAGAAGTTTTCTATGGTATAATTATAAGAGGTTGGGCCTTGTATGCCCGGGGCGGGCATTTCCAACGGGGTGTTCGCCGAAACAAAGAAACGAGAATCGAGTTTGTCATGCAGTGTCAGATTTGTAGAAAGAACGATGCGACTATTCACCTGACCGAGATCGCCGACGGAGCTCGCACAGAAATACACGTTTGTGAGCATTGTGCCGTCGAGCAGGACATAGCTGTGAAGAGTCATATCCCGATAAATGAGCTGCTCAGCAGTCTGCTTGCCTCGCAGCCGACGGATGATGAGCTTGCCGGGCCCTCGGGGGCCGAGCTTGTCTGTCCTAATTGCGGTTATACGCTCGCTCAATTCCAGAAAGAAGGAACGCTGGGCTGTCCGGGTGATTACGAGGTTTTCGAGAAAATGCTTGGTCCGCTGATAGAGAAGGCCCACGACGGCAACACAACTCACAGGGGTAAAGTTCCTTCGAGTGCGCCGGCGGATACGAAAGAGCAGATAGAGCTTTTGAACCTCCGGCAGCGGCTGGCGGTAGCCGTGCAAAACGAAGACTACGAGCTGGCGGCCAAATTGCGGGACCAGATAAACGAAACCGAGAAATAGCAGAGCCGTATCCTGAAACTGATAAGAAACATGAAACTGACCGATATAAGCAATGACATAAACGAGTGGTTCGACGGCTCCGGCCCATTGGGTGACACCATAATGTCATCGCGCATCCGTCTGGCCAGGAATCTCGCAGGCTACAAATTTCTGAGCCGATGTTCGACCGCTGAGAAAACCGAGATACTTAACAGGCTCAAAGACGTTATAACCTCGCTCGATCTGGGCGACAAAGTCTTCTATGTCAGCGTGGACGAGGCTCCGACTCTGAACAAACATTTCCTTGTGGAACGTCACCTTATCAGCCGGCACCACGCTTTCGGCAAAGGCCCTCGCGGCGCCGTCATCGCCGAGCGGGAATTCTTCACGGCTATGATCAACGAAGAGGACCACCTCAGAATCCAGGTCCTGAAAGCCGGCTGCCAATTGTCACTTTGTGCCGAGCAGATAAACCGCATCGATGATATGATAGAGCAAAAAGTCGAATACGCTTTCAGCCCTCGTTACGGATACCTCACCGCATGCCCGACCAACCTGGGCACCGGAATAAGGGTTTCGGTTATGCTTCATCTGCCTGCTCTGAAGATGACGGGCCAGATAGAGAAATTCTTCAACGCCGCCAAGGACATGAGCCTGGCGGTTCGCGGGCTCTTCGGCGAGGGAACCGAGGCGGCCAGCGATTTGTACCAGTTGTCCAACCAGGTCACGCTCGGAGTCTCGGAATCGGATGTCGTCTCGCAATTCGAAAACGCGATTATCCCCGAAATAGTTGAGTACGAAACCGCCGCCAGGTCGCAACTGCTATCCAACCAATCCGACATTCTCGACGATAAAATCTCCCGGGCGATGGCGCTGCTGCAAAACGCCCATCTGATAAGTTCGCAGGAGGCGCTGTTTCTGCTTAGCCACCTGCGTTTGGGCATCAACATGCACCGGCATATGGGTGCCTCGACTCCCGCGATAGACAAGCTCCGCACACTCTGCGGCGAAAGCGACGATGCGGAAAAGGCATCTCGACTTTCCATCGCCAAGATAAATCGCCTCTTTATGCTGACCCTGCCAGCGCACCTGCAGTTGAACTACGGAAAATCACTCGACCCCACCCACAGGGACGCACTTAGAGCACAAATTATCCGCTCGACGCTGAACCAGGACGACCCGCAACAGGGTTGAACTGCCCATTGCCCGATATTTTTTGATTTTCTCAGTGCTGCTGTACGTATATCATATCGAAGTGACGCGAGCAGATTTCCTTCAGAGCAGTGATCCTTTCGCCGTGAGTCGGTATCTCTATTGAGAGGCCGTATTATTATCCGATTTGTCCTGACGAAAGGCAAGTTTCAACAGTACGAATGCACGGTCAAGAGTTGGGGACTGAGAGGAGAAAATCAGCATGAAGATGCGCACAGTATCTGCCAAGAAGGCTATTATTCTCGCGGTTGTCATCGCCCTGATTGGTGCGTACGTATATTTTGGGATCAAAATATACCCGGAAAGTTCCAACAGGCCGAGCCGTTATTTCCGGTACGGCAACAGAGAGCTTCTGCCCGGACGGTGGTATCATGATTACAATTACGTGGGATGGGGGGATGAAAGACTGAGTCCGAGATGTGAGCAAAAAAATGCAAAACAAAGCCAATCGCCGGCCCTTGGCCGGAAACTCTAAGCACCAAGCCCTGAATCCTAAACAAGCCCCGCCCTTCTCAGCGGTCTCTGTGGCTAATGAGAAATGCAAAACGAAGCCAACTCAAAGTCTATATCGGGACGGATTGTCGCGGGCGGGGCCGAGGCGGGGTGAATCTGCCAAAATGGCACAGAGATTGACGTTGCTATATCTGCACAGCACTGCCCTATGTAATCTAACTTCTGCCAGGTGAGCGACTTAGAGTGCTATCACTGAGGCTGTAGGATGTTTGGCACGCCTTTTGCACATTTACCGCCATCAGAGGTTTAACTATACCGAAAGGAAAATAACTATGGCTAAGATCATTGGAATAGATTTGGGAACGACAAATTCGGTGGTTGCCGTGATGGAAGGCTCGGCGCCCAAGGTCCTTATAAATTCATCGGGCTCGCGGCTGACCCCTTCGGTGGTTGGCTTCACCGATAAGGGCGAAAGGCTTGTGGGCCAGATTGCACGCCATCAGCAGGTCACCAACCCTGAGAACACTGTATTTTCCATAAAGCGTTTTATGGGCCGACGCCACCTTGAAGTTTCGTCGGAAGAGAAGATCGTCCCTTATAAGATTACCGGGGCCTCGGACGAGTTGGTCAAGGTTGACGTCCGTGGCAAGGAATATACGCCGCCCGAGATTTCGGCGATGATTCTGCAGGATTTGAAGAAGACCGCCGAGGATTATCTCGGCGAGAAGATCACCAGCGCGGTCATTACCGTCCCGGCTTACTTCAACGATTCCCAGCGCCAGGCCACCAAAGACGCGGGCAAGATCGCCGGGCTCGAGGTCGAGCGCATCATCAACGAGCCGACCGCTGCGGCGCTGGCGTACGGACTGGAGAAGAAGAAGAACGAGAAGGTCGCCGTCTTCGACTTCGGCGGCGGGACATTCGACGTTTCGATCCTCGATATCGGCGACAACGTCTTCGAGGTTCTTAGTACAAACGGCGACACGCATCTGGGTGGTGACGACCTGGACGCGGTACTCATAAATTTCTTAGCCGATGAGTTCAAGAAGACCGAAGGCATCGATCTGCGAGACGATCCGATGGCCCACCAGAGGCTGAAAGAAGCAGCCGAGAAGGCCAAGTGCGAGCTCAGTTCGCAGCTTGAGAGTACGGTCAATCTGCCGTTTGTCACCGCCGACGCCTCGGGTCCGAAGCACCTGCAGATTACCATCAGCCGCAGCAAGTTCGAATCGCTCATCGACCCCATTCTGGAACGGTTGAAAGAGCCCTGCCGCAAGGCGTTGGCCGATGCGAAACTTCCCGCCGGCGAAATCGCCGAGATATTGCTCGTCGGTGGCTCAACCAGGATTCCAAAGGTCCAGGAGATTGTGAAGAACATCTTCGGCAAAGAGCCGAACAAGAGTATCAATCCCGACGAGGTCGTGGCGCTGGGCGCCGCGATTCAGGGAGCAGTGCTGGCCGGCGATGCCGGCGTGAAGGACATTCTGCTTCTGGATGTGACGCCGCTTTCGCTGGGTGTCGAGACCCTTGGCGGAGTAATGACAAGACTAATCGAGCGCAACACAACAATCCCTACGAGCAAAAAGGAAGTCTTCTCTACCGCCGCCGACAGTCAGACGACCGTCGATATCCACGTGCTGCAGGGCGAGAGGGAATTCGCCCGCGACAACCGCACGCTCGGCCGATTTCAATTGGCCGACATTCCGCCGGCGCCGAGGGGCATTCCGCAGATCGAAGTGGCATTCGATATCGACGCCAACGGCATTCTGAACGTTTCGGCCAAGGACCTCGGCACGGGCAAACAGCAATCAATCGAGATCAAGTCCAGTTCGGGCCTCAGCGAGGAGGAGGTTGCGAAGATGACCCAGGAGGCCGAGTCACACGCCGAGGAAGATAAGAAGAAGAGAGAAGTTGTCGACCTGAAGAACCAGGCGGACCAGTTGATTTACTCAACCGAAAAGACGCTCAAAGAGCATGGTGAAAAGGTTTCTGGCGCGACGAGAGGCAATATCGAAAGTGCGGTCAACAACCTGAAAGAAGCGATCAAAGGTGAAGATGCCGACGCGATAAAGAAAGCTATCGAAAATCTCGGCAGCGCCGGTCAGGAATTGGGTAAAGTGCTTTACGAGGAGGCGGCGAAGAAGCAGGCAGCCTCGGCGGCCGAGGCCGGTCAAGGTCAGCAGGCGCCTCCTGCCGGCGGTGAGGATGAGGCCAATAAGAAACCGGCTGGCGACGTAATCGACGCCGAGTTCGAAGCCAAAGACAGCGGATAAGAAACATCCAGACAACAAGAACCTAATGCTAACGGTTCTTGACTCTGCCACCCGCCATCGGAGAAGGCGGGATGGAAGATAGCAAGTGCAAAAAGCCGGTGTGCAGGTTGAAGATTCTCGGGCCACTGACGGGGCCCGAGAATTGAGAAGCCTGTCCCGGCTGCCGTTATATTGACCCCAGGAATTTCCGGCCGGTATCTCAGATGATAGTGCCGAACATACGGCATCCCAGCCCGTAGAATCTACGATTTGATTCTATCTCTGACAGGACTGCAAACAATGAAGCTCAAACAGGATCTCGGTCTGCTGAGTGTCTTCTGCATAGCTTCCGGAGCGATGATTAGCTCCGGACTGTTCATCTTGCCCGGCTTGGCCTATGCCAGGGCGGGGCCGGCGGTGATTATCAGCTACCTGCTCGCAGGCCTGCTGTCGCTGCCTGGGATGCTGAGCATTGCGGAGATGACCACGGCAATGCCGCGGGCGGGCGGCGACTGTTTCACGGTTATCCGCAGTCTCGGTCCGGGCGCCGGTACTGTCGCAGGTCTGCTTAGCTGGTTCTCGCTCTCAATGAAAAGCGCCTTTGCCCTTGTCGGAATCTCCATTTTCACCGCCTTGATCGTTGATGCGAACCTGCAATTACTGTCGGTCTTGTTCTGTATCGTATTTCTTGCGATCAATTTGACGGGCATCAAGCGGGCTGGAAGGACACAAATCGGTCTGGTGATCGCCCTGTTGGCCCTTATGATCGTCTACATTGTAGTAGGGTTGCCCAAGGTCCGTATCGAGAACCTTTCTCCCTTCGCTCCAAAGAGGCTTGCTCCCATTCTATTCACAACGGGGTTTGTCTTTATCTCCTACGCGGGCCTTCTAAAGATCGCTAGTGTCGCCGAGGAGATCAAGAATCCGGTCCGCAACATTCCCCTTGGAATGATTCTCTCGCTCCTTGTGGTCAGTCTGCTGTACGCGCTGATGGTGTTCGTGACGGCCGGAGTGGTGGAGCCGGCGGTGCTGAGCCGGTCGTTGACTCCCATCTCCGACGGCGCGGAGGCTTTTATGGGCCGCACCGGGCAAATCATACTTGGTCTGGCCGCTATCTTCGCTTTTCTCTCGACGGCGAACGCGGGGATCATGACGGCGGCGAGATCACTCGTGCCGCTGAGCCGGGACGGCCTGCTGCCCCAATCGCTCGCTCGAATCAACCGAAGGTTCGGAACCCCTCACAATTCGCTTCTTCTGACGGCCGGTGTTATCATTCCGGCACTTCTGCTGAAGCTCGAAATCCTGGTCGAGGCCGCTTCGGTTGTTCTTGTGCTGACAAATATCCTGTCATGCCTGTCGGTAATTATCCTCAGAGAGAGCCGATTGCAGAATTATCAGCCGAAGTTTCGCGCGCCGCTTTATCCATGGTTGCAGGTTGGCGGAATCGCCGGTCTTGTTTTTCTGATCTTCGAGATGGGTCTTGAGGCACTCCTGATAACCGTACTTCTGATTGTCGGTGGGTTGTTTGTTTACTGGTTCTATGGCCGAATCCGAGCCACGCAGGAATACGCGCTATTACACCTGATAGAAAGAATCACGGCCAAAGAGCTGACGACACATTCGCTCGAAAGCGAGCTGCGAGACATCATCAGGGAAAGAGATGACATCATCAAAGACCGGTTCGACAATATCATCGAGGATAGTACTGTGCTCGATACCGTGCAGTCGTTGCCGCTCAAAGACTTCTTCAGGCAGGTCGCCGACGCGATGTCGCCGCGTCTGAACATTGACTCTGCCGACATTTTCAAATTACTTGTCGAGAGGGAGCAGCAGAGCAGCACCGTGCTGAGTCCATTCCTAGCCATCCCTCACATAGTGATAGACGCAGAGCACAAGTTTGACGTTTTGCTGGCTCGCTGCCGCGAAGGAATTCGCTTCTCAGACAAAGACCCGAAGATCCATGCCGTTTTCGTGATAATGGGTAGCAGGGACGAAAGGAATTTCCACCTTCACGCTCTTGCCGCCATCGCCCAGATCATCAGGGACCCGAACTTCGAGACGAAATGGGTCAACGCCAAAGGCAAAGAGGGCCTGCGTGACGTCGTCCTGCTCGGTGAACGGAAGCGCTCTGCAGCTCAACAGGCAGCGCCGCTTTTCGCTTAGCGGTTTGCCTCTACTGCATGACTTGCCCCAGAGCGTCGAGCGGTTCTTCAATTGTCAGCTTATCAGCCAATGCCCCGGCCAGGTCGGGCAGATCGTAGGTTGTCAGAGCCCCGTGCACGGCGTTGACCTGCTGGTTAACCGAGCGTCCCAGCTCTATAACATTCGACCATGAAGTCAGCGTGCGCACCAGCTTGACCGAGGAGAAAAGGTCGGGTTCCAACACCGCGGCGTGAAGCGCAGGGACACCGACGCTGCCGACTGCCATCAGTGCCACCGGCTCTCCGCACTGTTCTTTCAGGAAACGCGCACATACCAGAACGTCCTCGGCTCGCATTCCGACATAAGAGCGGCCAAGCAAGTAGGCCGTGAAGACACCCTTCCAGTCAGAGCCGGTAGCACCGCTGAGGTTTCTTCCTGTGCCCGGCTGCGTCTCTCCTGTGCCTCTGAGATCCACAGCCAGCACTCGCCGGCCTGATTTGACTAGGTTATCTATCGGTCCGCCCGGTGCGGCATCGGTTTGCTTGCCTGCCTCGTGGATGTACAGAACCGAACGGCTGACCGATCTCGGCTCGAACATCAAGGCAGGCAGATTTACTCCGTTCTCAGGTGTCAAAATCATCTTTCGGATGTGATGACCATCTCGCTTAAGAACTTCGAGGTCCACGACCCTGGGCTGCGGCAATTCTCGCAGAGCGCGTATGCCTGTGATTTCTCGTACACGGTCTGACAGTTTCGCATGATCTTCAGTAGCCCACAGTTTCTTGCGATGTGCGGCCAACTTTTTCTCATAGTCTCGATTCAGGTCGTAGGTCGACCGTGCTCCCGGCAGGCTCATGACTTGGCCGTCCGGGGTACACTGGATTTCTTCTTCGCTGAGCAAATCGATCGACGGCTCTGTGATCGGTTCGTCCTTGCCCAGCAGCCAGCGCATCATCCAGCGCGCCGTTGCTTCGCGCAGGGGCTTATGATAGTTGTGCTCGCCGTCGTGCTCGATCAAATCGACCCGCTCGGCAAATCCCATTCGGCTGTAAAGACGCTTGGCGTATCTAAACGAAGTCCACGTGCCGGATATATCGAAGAAATCGCCGGTCGCGGCGCAGATGAGCGTCGGATTCGGTGCTCGCATCATGATGTAATCGGCGTGGTCCATGCCGAAGGCGAGTTGGCCGAAGATGTTCTGCTCGGCGTCCTGCGGGCCGATCGTTGCCAGGAGCCTCTCGAAGTTTGTCAGATAGCACGCAGGGGCTGCGACTTTGATGCGCTCATCCAGCGCCATCAGATACGAAGTCTGCGTGCCGCCGCCGCTGAGGCCCGCACAGCCTATGCGAGCAGGGTCGACCTCGCTGCGCGACTGGAGATAGTCAATAGCTCGCATCCCGTCCCATATCTCGAATCGTGCCGTGTTTCGGCCCAGCAACATGCTGCCGACACCGAGATTCGTGTGAGCCCTCGTTCCCGATAGCGCCGGCCATTGCGAGAGCATCTGGCCTCGTTCGCCCTGGTCTATCGGGTCGAAGACCAGGGCCACTATCCCGTTGAGCGCAAGCAACGCCCCGACGCTCTGGTAGATCTCGCGGGCCTTGGCGGTGAACGAGTGCCCCACCGGCTCGATCACGCCCGGATAAGGCGGCTTGAACCGGCCGGGATCGGGTACAAACAGGGCGCCCGTGACGTAATGCTTCGGCTGGCTCTCGAAGATGACCTTCTCCACCCTGTATCCGTCGCGGGCAACCACGCCTGTCACCTGAGGATTCAGTGGCGTTCGTTCGGGCAGACCGCCGATTGCCTCGATGAATTTACTGCGCAGAGCCTTTTGATATTCAGCGATCTGCTCGGGCGTCTTTCGCTGCTCGTATTGCTCCTGCCAATCCTCGAACTGGGCCCGGGCCAGTCCGCGGAGATACTGGCCCATCATCTCGGCCGTCTTGATGCCATCGACAGTCTCAGGTAAAACGCGCAGGTCCTCAGCAGCCAGTCCGACACCATTGAAAAAGAACACAAAACACATCACTCTGACAACCATGCTATGCCGATTCATAATTCCCTCGCTTTCTTTGTTGTTGTTACCCAAAGCCTGGATTCCTGCTTTCGCAGAAATGACAAGGCGGGTTTCAATTGTGACAGAATGCTACTTTCCGATGCAGAATCGACTGAAAATCTGCTCCAATATCTGCTCGTCGATGCCTTCAGAGCCGCCTGCCGCCGATTCGATCTCGCAGACCGCCCCGTAGGCGGCTCGCAGCATCATCGCAGCGACTTCATCGTTGCCCGCTTTCAATTCGTCGATGGATGCGCTGACGTTTTCAATTGCCTCGGTGACAGCCCTCTTATGGCGAGCCGTGAGGGCGACCGCGCTTGCGCGCGGAACATCCAATTGGCCGATCAGCTCCTTGTCGACGGTAGCTTGGAGCAGTTCTATTGCGGCGCCGGTGTGTGAAGATACGGGCATGAACTCTTCGCCAAACAAATCGTTCAATCTGGCCAGACGCTCAGATAGAAGCTCTTCGCCGGGCAAATCGCATTTTGTTGCGACGGGCAAAAGGACTTTGGGCTTAACGAGTTTTCGGATTGCCAGATCTTCATCCCACTGGGGTTTCGATATATCGGCGCAGAAGATTACCACGTCGCTGTTTCGCAGTGCTTCCACAGCCGCTTCCTGTGCCAATTCGTCGAGAATATTATCTGCTTCGCTCAGCAGTCCGGCGCAGTCGAACAACACGCACTGACAATGTGCCAACGGCCACAGTCCGGTCAGGACATCTCTTGTAGTCTTGTGCTTTGCCGAGACGATGCTTCTTTCTTTGCCGAGCAGTCTGTTGAGCAGGCTGCTCTTGCCTGCATTGGGCGCACCGGCGATTCCCACCGCCGGTAGCTCAATCAGCGATTCACAACTGATGCTGCCGGCGAGTAACTGTTTGAGCTGGTCCGTGACGTCGGTGAGTTTCTTGACTGCCTCGGGGCGGCAAATATATTCGATATCCTCACCACTGAAGTCCAGCCCGGCTTCTATGAGGCTGAGGCAATCCAGCAGTTTCTCACGCAGGCTTGCTGTAGTCTCAGCCAATCTTCCAGCCAGCAGTTTCTCCGCTGCGGCCAGTTGATACTCGTTGGAGCTGACAATGATCTCGTTGACAGCCTCGGCCTGGGCCAGGTCTATCTTGCCGTTCAGGTAGGCCCTGGCCGTGAACTCGCCTGGCTCGGCCGTCCGAATCCGGCCGCCTTCTGACAGTAGATTGCCGACAAGGGCTTCGGTGACAGCGCGATTTGTATCGACGTGAATCTCGACGACGTCGTCGCCTGTATAGGAATGCGGAGCCCGAAATAGATACAGCTTTGCGTCGATTTCAAGTTGATCGTCAAGAGTCAAACGGCCGGATAGAAGCCTGGGACTCGCCTCGCCGTCGCCGATTGGCGATTCGATCGGCAGGCTAAGGCCGACCCTGCAGATATCGAATGTTTCGGGTCCGGTTATGCGAACGATCACCCTTTTATCTGAGGTCGGAGAACTGACAGCTACGATGGTATCACTCAGTTCATACATTTTATAGCGTATAGCGGAGAGCGTTTAGCGTGCAGTGCAGACGCTATACGCCATCCACTATGTTTTGTAAAACGGCTTGGGTTTCTTCTTCTTCACCTTTCCACCAGTTTTGCTTGTCGCGGCGACCATGCCTTTTGACTCGGCCTGCTCTTTCTCGCGAATGTGCTTGCGAATTACGTACTGCTCGAAGACGCCCGCAAAGGTACTTGACATAATGTACATATTGACCCCCGACGGCGCCTTGTACAGCATTAGCGGGAATAGCAAGGGCATCATGATCTTCATCATCTTCTGCTGCTGAGCCATTTGCGGATTTGTAGCGGCGCTGGCCTGTGTCGGCATCAGTCGCTGTTGCAGATAAAACGCAACGCCCATCATGAGCGGCAGCAGATTGAACGAATCCAGCTTGCCAAACAGCGGCAGGGTGAACGCGGGGAATCTAAACAGCGCGTCCGGCATGGAAAGGTCGGTAATCCAGAACGGCAGAAACGCCGCACCTCGCAGATCTATGCTGGCATACACCGCGCTCCACAGGGCGATCCAGATAGGCATCTGCACCATCATCGGGAGAAATCCCATGATGGGCGAAGCACCCTGCTCTCTGTAGAGCGCCATCATCTGCTTGTTCATCTCGGCCTTATTGTTGGCGTATTTCTTCTTTATTTCCTCGGCCTTCGGCGCCAACTGGCTCATCTTGCTCATCGAGACCTGGCTCTTCTTGGTGATAGGATGCATGATAAGCCGCATCAGGAAGACCAAAATGATTATCACGACCCCGTAGTTGCCGATGAAGCCGTGCATTGCCTTCATCAGTGCCAGTATCCCGAAGGCTAGAGGTTTGATGATCTTCGCGGGACAGCAGCAGCCCATGAAGTCTATTGTGTGCGAAAATCCCAAATCGTTGTACTGCTCGTTCTTGTCGAAGAGGCTCTTGTCCTTGGGCCCGAGGTACATCTGGAATCTGTACGTTTTGGAACTTTCTGCCTGACCGGTCGCGGCCAGAGTGCTCGAGGCGATCGCCAAATGCATTCCCAGTGTTTCATCCCCACTGTTGGCTCCGGGGTCTCGGTCAGGATTGTAGAACCGGCCTGCTTTGCCCGAGAGCCAGTTTTTGCTGTCGTCTGCGAGCGGTACGACTATTGCGGCGAAATACTTGTTGGCCGCGGCAACCCAGAGAAACTCGCCGCCTGGATTTTTGAGGGAATTGCCCTTGACGATGTCCTTCCAGTCGAGCCTTGTGCTCACAACCTCGCCCTTGGAGTTCCTGAAACCGGCCACGATCTTTCTATTGTCGGTCCTAATGCCCTCTCTGCCGAGTCCGCCCGGTCCGCTCATATTGAAACGTACTTTTTGCTCGACGCCACCAAGATTCTCGATGGTGAGATCGCAATCCATAAGATAGCTGTCTGGGCTGATTCTGTAGGTCTTGGTCAGCTTTATGACAGGCTCGCCGGTGTCTTGACGCTTGATGACCGCCTCGAAACGAGCCGTATCAATCGTTGTGTTGCTGTCGACGTTTTTCCAATGGAGTTTGTCCAGCGGCAGTTGCAGCCCCTGCTCGACGAACACAAAACTCTTGTTTGCCATTGCAAGGATTTCGCCGCCGCTTCCGTCCGGGATAGGCGAGATTATCGCCAGTGGCTGAGGGTTTTTGTGGTCGCGGTCGTCGAACTCGCTGAAGGTGGCTGTTCTGATTGCGGCGCCCCGCGAGTTCAGCTCCAACGCGTACTTGTAACCGCTCTGGGGGTCCGCCGACCCGAGCGTGACGGTCTCAGCCTCTGCGTTATCGGCGCCAAAAGTGACACCCTGGGCGGCCTGGAATTGTGTGCTATCTGATGCTGGCGGGTTTGCCGCTTCGGCGGTTTG
>LJTR01000028.1 GCA_001303465.1 Phycisphaerae bacterium SG8_4 | reverse complement strand
CGCGCTCATTCATCTTGCATTGACCAGCGGCTCGTTTCTTAATACTCTTGTTGCGAGCAGCGGCCAGATCCGCATCCCGTGGTGGCCGAGCCGGTCGGGCTGTGCTGACAGCTTCTGGATAGGAAATGAAATGATAAGAAAGAACCTGGCATTTTGTGTAGCGGCTTTTGCGGCGCTTGTTGTGGCTTCGAGACCTGCTGCAGCGAATGAGGCGATCTGGATGGAAGGAGAGGATTATACATCGTCCACCTTTGTTGAGACCCAGGGGGCCGGCACATGGTATCACAACGACAAGATCAACAAGGACCTTCTGTCTGCGGCTGAGCCCGGCATCTCCGGGGGCGACTGGCATTCGCACTACGTGAGCAATGACTACCGGGAAGCTGCAGTGGCAACGTATAGATTTGCCGTCACCGAAGGCGGAAGCTACAATTGGTGGATTCGCCTCAATCCATTCAGCAACCGCAACGGCGGCGGCGATTACAACTACAGCATCGACAACGGACCCTGGCTCCCAATCGATCTGTCGTATGTCACAAGCCGGCTCAATCTGGTCGACCCGGGCCTTGACATACGATTTGTCGCCTGGACCTTCGGTGACGTTTTCGAGATGGCAAGGGGCCCGCATACACTGAAGGTACGCATATCCGACCGCGAGGGGAGCGACAAGGAGGCACACGGCGGCATTGACGTGATGGCTTTCACCAACTTTCCCTGGGCGCCGACCGGAATCGTCAGGCCCGATCCAAATCCGCCGGCGCCGGGGCCAGAAGACTGGTTCACGTTGATGGCCGGTCCCGATCCACATTCGGCCGAGTCGATCATCGACATGAGTCATCTGATCGAAAAGCCCGCCGGGACACACGGCTTTCTCAAACAAAGCGGCAAAGACTTTGTCTTTGAAGACCGAACCGGCGTAAAGTTCTGGGGAGTCGACGCGAGCATGTCGTCAACGGTACAGGCGCAACATCGACAGGCGAATTTCTATGCCAAGCACGGCATCAACATGGTGCGCCAGCACCCCGTACAGAGCGTGCTGGGCCTGCTGACAACAGCGGGACGCACACGAGGCTTCGATCCCGAAAGACTCGATAGGTGGGACAGGTGGTTCTCAATCCTCAAGGACAACGGCATCTACATGACATGGTCGCTGTTCTACCCGCACGTAATAACAGAAGCCGACGGCTACCCGACGAATCTCTACAATGACCTGCCCGACAGAGGCGCAGGCAAGAGCACATCCGGAGTGGTCACAATGATGAGGGAGCTTCAGGACGCCCAGTGGCAATGGGAGCAGGCGCTTCTCAATCACGTCAATCCATACACTCGCCTGGCCTACAAGGACGACCCGGCGCTGGCGATCGTCGAGGTGCATAACGAGGACAGTATCTTCTGGCACGCGCCGCTCAACGACCTTGCCAGCTACAATAACGGCAAGCTCGACCGGCACGCGGCGATCCTGGGCCAACTGTGGATGAACTGGGTGAAGCAGCGATACGGTACAAACAGGAACCTGGCTGTCGCATGGGGCAGCGGAAAACGGCCGGACGACTCGGTCGACAATCCGAGGATGAAGATGTACGGCGCATGGGAGATGGAGGGCGACGGTCCGCGTCTGAACAAGACAAGAGAGAACAGGAGGATGGGTGACTTCATTCGATTCCTGGCCGAGCTGCAGCGCGACTTTTACCGACGGCGCGAGCAGCGGCTGCGAGAGCTTGGCTACAAGGCGGTGACAGTCACCACGGCGTGGAAAGCGGGCGGCCCCGCGGCCTCAGCAGCCAACCTCTGGACCGACGATGCGATGGATGCAATCGACCGCCACAACTATTTCGGCGGCGGCGCCGGCGGCCACAACATCAGCACAGGGGCGGTGGCCAACGGCACACACATGACCAAGGCAGGTCGCGGAATCTTATCGAGCGGCCTCTGGCAGGTCGAGGACAAGCCCTTTATCATGACCGAATGGACACAGTTGCCGCCCAACCAGTGGAAGGCCGAGATCGCCCCGCTGGTCGCGTTCTACGGGATGGGGCTCCAGGGGTGGGACGCGTCCTATCACTTCGCCGCTTCCCGCATCTACATGGGCAGCGGCTGGCCGAGCATGAGATCCTACGTCACCTGTACGCCGCATTATTTGGGGCAATTCCCCGCTCTGGCATTCGCAATCTATAACAACCATTTCGACGAAGGTGACATCGTCGCGGCACGCAGGCTCTCGACTGGTGAGATCTTCACCGGAATCGACGCACTGGGACAAAAGCACGGCCTGGTCGGCTACGATCAGAACGAACTGCTCGCCCACGCAGAGACGCCAGTAGAGGCGCTGGCCATTGGCCGCGTGACACTAAAGGTCAAAGACAGACAACGGCCCTCGGATCTTGGCAACCTGTCGGCCTACTGGGACCGCGAGGGGCGGACGATTGTCAGCAACACGGGCCAGCTCATGTGGGATTACGGCAAGAAGGTAGTTACCGTCCGTTCCGATAAGACACAGGGCGTCATCGGCTTTGCAGGCGGTCGAACTTTTGATCTGCCCGGCGTGACAGTCGAGTTTGGGCCGACGCCCTTTGTAAGTTTGCTTTTCACACCGCTGGACAATCGGCCGCTGATCGAGTCGGCTGAGATTCTTATTACGGCGATGGCGCAGGACAAGCAGTTCGGCGCAGTCTACAACGAAGACGGCACAAAACTGATCGAGACGGGCGGCCCTCCCCTGCTGCTCGAGCCGGTGCAGGCGACCCTTGTCTTCAAGGGTGCCGCGATCAACTCGGCAAAGGCTGTGGATGTTTACGGTGTGCCAGAAGATGCACAGATCGAACGCACAGGTAATACCTTCGCGATTGACGGTCGCTATGCCACATATTACTACGAGGTCAGACGCTGAGCGCGATGGGCAGCCTAATCGGAACCTGAATCGGAATCGGATTCGGCCGCTTCCTTTTCCTGCTTTTTGCGCTCGGCAAGCCAACTCAGCAGTATTCCCAGCTCAAACAACGCATAGAGCGGAATGGCCAGAGTGATCTGGGAAACAACGTCTGGCGGGGTTGCTATCGCGGCTAACGCAAACATGCCGATGATGACGTACTTGCGTGAATTCTTCAGTGCTGCAATCGAAACAAGTCCGGTCCTGTTAAGTACGAAGATGGCGATTGGCGTCTGAAAGCCCAATCCGAAGACGAGCATAAGCATGGTAACAAATGATACGTATTTCTGAAAGGTCCAGGTAGACGAGACACCTATGTAGTGACCAAAGCCAAGGAAGAATCGAAGGGATAGCGGAGCAACCACAATGAGAAAGAACAGAGCGCCGATGACGAACAACATCGTGGAGAAAGGCACCGCAATGCGGACGTACCGCCTCTCATTCTCATACAGACCGGCGGCTACAAACATCCACAACTGATAAAAGACCCAGGGTGATGAGATGATCAACCCTGCGATCAGCGTTATCTTCATATACCCTATGAATGCATCGGCAGGACCGATCACAATCAGCCTGCCCGCCGCAGAAGAGTGAACCTCGCCAACGGCTTCCCTGTAATTCGGATCGTCAACAAGCACCGCGACAGTATCGTTGTAGATTCTCTGCGTGTAGGTCACGACGTTCGGGTCTATCTCCGGGGCATTCGGGTCGGATTCGATTGCCCGGAGCATATTTGTGAAGAATACGTCTGACAGCTGAGTCCAGGGCGCCCGATACTCCTTCACCTTCTCCTGGGCATATCCCTTCATAATCCTGTCGAACGGCCCCTGAATGAAGGCAATTATTTGCCGACCAAAGAACAGGCAGATAACGGTCCCCACGAGCAGGCCGAGGATAGCAAGCAATAGCCTGGCGCGCAGCTCCTCCAGGTGGTCACCCAGGCTCATGGTTGTGTCAAGAGGGTCCCGAAGCTTCTTTTTCTTCTTCTTCTCTTTTCCCATATTGGGGATGAGGCCCACTCCGCAGAGGTGCCGGCCGGAAGGCGGGGTCAGCTCATGATGTCGTCGGGTTCATCCAGGCCCGCGGCGTTCCTGGTCTCCTTGGCCACGTCGTTGCCGATATCCTTGACGTCGTTGACGAATTCGTCCTTGGTCTCCTTGGCCTCGTTAATACCCTTCTTGAACTCGGTCAGACTCTTGCCCATGCTGCGCGCAATGTCGGGCAGACGCCGGCCGAAAATCAGCAGGGCGACGATAAGGACTACGAGCAATTCCCAATGGCTAAAAGCCCCGAAGGCTAACGTATAGTGCATATGGTCAGTCATTCTTTGGTCTCCTTATTCACCAAGTCGGCGTATCATAGCGCGACCTGAACCTCTCTGTCAATGATTCAATTCGCCAAATACTAAATTGACACAAATATCGCCGGACAAGTATAATTCATCGGAGTTTCAGGGTCAAGTGAATTACTTTAATTGGAGCCGGCCATGAACATCTCGCGAATTTTGCCTGCAATGATGTTGTCCGCTGCGTTCTGCGCCCCTGTCTTTGCACAGAGGACCGTCATTGTGCGCCCCAGGGAAATCGACGACGTCCTGACGAACCCCGGAATCGGCTTTATGACGTTCCAGAGGTTTAACGGCGACAAGCTCAACGAAGCCAAGGGCTGGACCGAGGGTAAACCTATAGACTATCAGGACTTCGACGGCGATCTGACCAACGAAGGCTACCCCGACACAACGATTGCCTACTTCAGAATCTACTGGAAATTCATTGAACCACAACAGGGCAAATACCGGTGGGATCTGATAGACAAAGCCCTCGAAACCGCACGCCGGCGAGGCCAGAGCCTGATGCTGCGCATAGCACCGTATGGAACGGGTAACCAGAACGACGTCCCCGACTGGTATCGCACCCTGGTCGGCGAAAAGAAGGATTGGAAGGAAAGAAAATGGCAGGTGGATCCGGAGGACCCGCGATATGTCGAGCACTTCACTGCTATGATAAAGAGCCTCGGCAGACGCTATGACGGGCACGCCGACCTCGAAAGCGTGGACGTTTCTATAGTCGGCGCCTGGGGCGAGGGCGCAGGCTCTTCCCTTCTGACGGCCAAGACCAGGCGCGCCTTGGTCGACGCCTACATAGACTCATTTAGGAAAACACATCTCGTCATGCTCCTGACCGACGAGAAGACAAACGGCTACGCTCTTTCCCGCGCCAACGTCGGCTGGAGGGTTGATTGTCTCGGCGATATGGGAGGATTCAGCCCAACGTGGTCACACATGAACGATTATTATCCACAGGCCATCATAAATTTCGGCACGGCCGACGCCTGGAAGAAGGCCCCGGTGACATTGGAGGTCTGCTGGGTAATGCAGCATTGGAAGGACATGGGCTGGGACGTCGATCACATAATCGCCGAGTCGCTCAAGTGGCACATCTCCTCCTTCAACGCCAAGTCTTCACCGGTACCCGAAGAGTGGAAGCCCTCGGTAGATAGCTGGCTGCGAGCAATGGGCTACAGATTAGTCCTGCGCAAGTTCACCTACCCGGCGGCTCTGAAGGCAGGCGAGAAACTCTCTTTCACCTCGTGGTGGGAAAACGCAGGCGTGGCGCCCTGTTACAGGAAGTTCCCCCTCGCTCTTCGCCTAAAGAGCAACGATAAGACCCGAATCCTACACACCGACGCAGACATCACAACATGGCTCCCCGGCGACAATCTCTACGACAATGCCGTGACAGTACCGTCGGACATGCCGCCGGGCGAATACGACCTTGAGATCGCCATCCTCGATCCGAGACCGGGCAAACCCACGATCAAACTCGCCATTTCAGGTCGCCAATCGGACGGCTGGTATCCGCTTGGAAAAATCAGATTATCCGAAGAATAGGTCAATTTTTTTGTATTCATTTTCGTTCATCAGTTCGTAAGTATTATCTGAATGATGAATCGACAAGACCCTGTCCCAGACGAAGCCTTGATCGAGGCAGTTCAACGGGGCGACAGAAACGCCGCTGCTACGTTGTATGACCGCCATGTCGACAGGGTTCATCGCATCTGCTACAGGATCGTGTTGGATTCATCACAGGTGCAGGATTGCGTGCAAGAAGTATGGTTGAAGGTGTTCCGCAAGGTTGGCCAGTTTCGCTGTGAAAGGTCTTTTGTCGCCTGGTTGAATACTGTCGCCGCCAATACGGCGATAGACTACTACCGCAAGCTGGTCAGGCGCAGAAACCACATCAGTAGCAGCCGGATTCGCCCAAACACGGCGGCGACACAAGACAACCCGGGAAATCGGCAAATGGACAGTGCACTTATCCAGAAACGTATACGTTATGCACTGGCAACAATCAGCCCCAAACAGCGGACGGCCTTTGTCCTTCGATACTATGAGGACATACCGATCGCACAGATCGCCAGGACAATTGGCTGCAGCGAAGGTGCCGTGCGGACGCATATTCGCCGATCATTGCTCGCACTGCGGGCCAAGCTGGCTGGACAGATAGAGGTATAGAGGTCAACAATTATGAAGAAGCAGTGTCCATCATTGGAAGAATTCAAAGAACTCTTTGCCGACAGATTCGAATCTCAGGAGCAGTTGCTCAGAGAATATGATTCCTTTCTCTCGACTTTCGAGCAGCTCGACCAGTCGGCCGTGCCGGAGTTGTCCTCAGGACAAAAGGCCGAGATCTTCAGACGATCCTGGCAAGACCGGCCGCAAGAGTCCGCGTGGATCTTGACTGTTCTCAACTTCTTCAGGCAGCCTGCCCTGACATTTGCACTCGGTATTGTAATCGGATGCATCGTGATGTCGGCCGTCCGGAACCATCCGATTGACCTTACCGCAGCGGCATCTGCAGATGAACTGCTGGAGGTTGAGCATACGAGATATTCACGGACATATAGGGGAAAGATCATCGATGATTTCTACTCGGAACTGGAGAATCCGAGGATTGTGCTCGAACAAGCGGCAGAGGACGCTCCAGCGCAACGGACTGTTCAGGGTACGTTGGACAATGGTGAAATCTATGTAGTGTGGAACGACTAGCGCTTGAAAGGAGATTGAAAGATGAAAATCAGAACATTGGTTATCCTGGCTTTGGGAATCCTGGTACTTTCACACATCTTGCCGGCCCAAGAGACTGCAGCACCGGAACGGGCCTCGCAAGAGTCGGCAACTATCGAATCGAACCTGCCGCAGCCGCAACTAGAGTCTCTGTTCGCACGAGCGGCGAAACTGCCCTCGGTAGCACCGCCGGCACCAATGCCGCCGCGGCGGTACCCCGTACAGGCAACCCGAACACCAGCCGATTCAAACAGCCCACTGGAGGTGCAAATCTTTGCCCTTGAACACGCTCCAGCCGAGTCACTGGGAAACATGATAACAAGCATCTTCCAGGTAGAGACACATTTGGACCGACGCTTGAATCGCCTGATAGTAATAGCAACGAGAGCGCAGATGCATGGCGTCGAGAATCTGATCCAAGCCATGGACATTGCGGGCTCTGAAGCGTCAACACATCAGGATGTTCAAGACCTCGTATACCGCATCTATATGTTTGAGGCTTCTCCGGAGGATGCGGGTCTGAAGCCGTTTTCAATGATCCTGCAGGCATCTGGTCATGTGCCTTCGGAAGACTCGCTAGAGGCCACAGCAGATGACGGTCTGCAGGTAAGCAAGTTTGTTCAAAGTGAAAACGAGTTCGGGACCATGATTGTGATTGAAGGCAAAGCGGCCTCGAATGCATCCCTGATGCATTTGGTTCAGAGGTTTCCAGAATCACACATCACGGAACTGAAGTGGGATGATGACGAAACATTCACCGACGAAATAGATGCCGCACAGTATACGCGATTGCCCGACCAGATGCAGAAACACATCGCCAAGTTCCTGGGCAACGACGTGCGGACAGTGGGCTATTGGTTCGGCAACTTGTCGGTCCCCGGCGGGATCGTGGCTCCCATAGGTCCCTGGACACTGGGACTTACTCTCGGTGCAGAGTCAGATCGCATGCTGGAGCTTACTGTCGATGTCGAGTTGCCCGCTGAAACACCCTCTATAAAGAGCCCCAGGGTACGTGTGCGAGGCCAAGACATTATCTCAAATACGATCAGGGCCAAGATCGGCAAGCCAATCATCATCGGCTACAATCGCCAATCTTACGGCACACGAAGAATGGGCGCGATGGTAATCATCCCGGAAGCGGGTCCATTTCAGTCGGACCCCGCTAAGGCGAAGACCTTCTAGTCGCATAGCTGCGCAACCGATAGGTGAAACCCGAACAAACCCAAAGCGAAACTCGTCGCCGTCCGGATTCAACCCGGGCGACGGCCAGCCCCTCGGGAAGACCAGGTTGTCAAAAGAGTGAATACGCCACAGAGGCCGCCGAGCTGGCTGAGAATTCTCAAGAAGTCCCCCTTTCGTGCGCCTGCTTGAGACTGGTTTATCGAACCTATCTGATTCTGCCCCGATCTTTTGAGGAGTCTTCCGGAGTCCTCGGTGAACCGCCCTGCCCCGGATCCCCTGCTGTCGCGGATATCCTGTGGCCAGGCTTAGAGCATTGAGCCTACCAACACAGAGCCCATATCGAAATGTCCCCGCCCCAAAAGCAAGCTCCCCAACAGGAGCGGCCCAATTTACGGGTCAAAAAAATCGGTGGCCCTGAAAACTGTAAATGCATACAAAAGATGTACTTACAGCCCGGACGGGATGTTTTCTCTTGATTTGTCCACCCATATCGGGTATCATATTGACTATGAAACTGAAACAAGAAACTGGTTGGTATGATTTTCAGGGGGGTGCAATGGCCAAGTTCTATAACGAAATCTGGCTTCCGTTCGTGTTCAACAAGAAGCGAATCCTCTTTCTGGCCATTGCGAGCTATATCGCCCTTTGCTAACAGCAAACGCACTTGTTCAAGCTATTGTCAGCCGCCCACCTAGGGCGGCTTTTTTTGTGCCCACGATCATTTAAGCATTTGACACAGCAAAGGCGGCAAATTAGGCTTGGCCTGACCCTGAAACGACAATGGAGGCCCAAAAAATGATAATAGTTACCGGCGGAGCGGGTTTTATCGGCTCGGCACTGATCGCTGAGCTGAACGCCAGAAAAATTACTGATATCCTCGTCGTGGACCAACTCGGAACCGATGGCAAATGGAAGAATCTCAGGAATCTGTCCTTTGCCGACTATGTGGAGAAGACCGATTTGCTGGAAATAGTCATCGCCGACAAGCTCGGCAGGGCCATCGAGGCAGTCCTTCATCTCGGCGCTTGTTCGGATACGACCGAGGCGGACGCATCCTATCTAATAAAGAACAATTACGAATACACCAAACTGCTGGCTCAGTGGGCCACAAATGCCAATGTTCGCTTCATCTACGCGTCGAGCGCGGCCACCTACGGCGACGGTTCGGCCGGCTTCAAAGATGACGAACAAACCATCAAGACCCTCTGCCCGCTTAACATGTACGGCTACTCCAAGCACGCGTTCGATTTGTGGGCCCGCAGGAGTCGGCTGCTTGACAGGATCGTGGGCCTGAAATACTTCAACGTCTTCGGCCCCAACGAGTACCATAAAGGCCATATGCGAAGCTTTATAGTCAAGGCCTTCGAGCAGATAAACGCCGAGGGCACGGTCCGGCTTTTCAAATCCTATGAGGGCGACTACGCCGACGGCGAGCAGGTGCGGGACTTCGTTTACGTCAAGGATGCGGTGGACATGACGTTGTTCTTTCTCGACAATCGGCACCTCGGTGGGCTCTACAACGTGGGCACAGGCGAGGCCCGCACGTGGAATGATCTGGTCACCGCAGTATTCGCGGCAATGGGGAAAGAGCCGAAGATCGAGTATATAGACATGCCTGATTCGATCCGCAATCAGTATCAATATTTCACGCAGGCCGACATGTCCAAACTCCGCAGCGCCGGCTACGACAAGCAGATAACGTCGCTGGAAGATGCAATCAAGGATTATGTCCAGAACTATCTGTCGACAGAACGTTACCTGACCGGTATTTAGCCGTCAGTGCATGAGACAGGATTCGAATGCCGTTCACGCCATATCATTTCGGGCCCAGTGGCTTTGTCGGGCTTCTCCTTCGCAAATGGATTGACATCCCCGTGTTCGTGCTTGCCAACGTGATTGTCGACATCGAGGTTCTGCTTGTGATGGTTCTTCGCCTTGGAGGGCCCTCTCACCGATACTCTCACACACTTCTAATAGGCGCCGCAGTCGGCACGCTTTGGGGCATGGCTGCATACCCGCTCCGCCCTCTGTTCGGGAAGATGATGCACGGTCTGCGCTTGCCTCACGAGACATCTTTCTGGAAGATGGCCGTATCCGGTATGCTGGGCGCATGCACGCACGTTCTTATCGACGGGGCTTATCACCACGATGTGGGAGTGTTCTGGCCGAGCACGAGAATATCATTGCTGAGAATCGTGCAAGACCATATAAGCAGAGGGCAGATTAGAATTGCATGCGTCGCCCTGTTTGTCGCCGCAGTCGTGTATGTTCTGTTATTGTTCCGGTCCGGCAGCAACGCGGCCGATGACGGAATTAGCAGTGAGGGCCAACAGCTATGACAGATGCAGGTTTCTACAATCTGGCCCAGCCGCCGAGGCCTGTCTCTTTGTTGGTCAGGATGAAGGTTCTTTTGGGCGGATTTTTCGTCCAGTTCGGATGCTTCTTTTTTGGCTTCGGCATGATCTTCGTCTGGGCCTTTACGGTGAACTCGGATTTGAGGAGCTGGTACCATTTCCGCGGCCCGCTCGAGACAGTCGAGGCCACTGTGCTCAACAGCCAGAGGACAGCGTTCAGTGTCGGGGGCTCAGAGCACCGCAAAGGAACACCGATTTATGCAAACCACTACTGGTTCGTTGGGCCGGACGTAGTCGAATACAAAGGCGTTTCGTACAGGAAAGGCGGGCAATTAGAAAAAGGCCAAAAGGTCACCGTAGAGTATCCGCCGGGCCAACCGCAAAAATCACGAATCAAGGGAATGCGAACAAGCCCCGTCGGTCTCTTCGGATTGATGCCGATCATCTTTCCAGTAGTTGGGCTGTGTCTCGTGGCCGTGGGGCTGCGAAGGGGCATCAGAGGCAACAGGCTGCTCGCGATCGGTCGGCAGACTACGGGCAAGCTGAAATCGAAGGCAAGAACCGGTACCAAGATCAACAACCGGAGCGTCTTCAAGCTCACCTTCGAATTTGCCGCTGGCGATGGAACAATCCACGAAGCGGTCGCAAAGAGTCACAAACCCGAACTGCTTGAAGACGAGGCAGAGGAGCCACTGCTCTATGATCCGTTGCGGCCGGCGTATGCGGTGATGCTCGACGCCCTGCCCGGCTCGCCGAGAATAGACGCCAACGGTGATATTCGGGCCGGTTCGGCAGGTGCGGCTCTCCTGTGCCTGGCAGTCCCCGCCGTGACAATTCTGGGACATGCAGGCTACATCTATGTGAGGTTTCTCACCAAATAGCTCGGCATCGACTCGGCTGAACAGAGCGCCCTTGCTTGTTCTGCGCACATCACGTATAATCCTGGCCCTTGAAGACATTTATAAGGCTCCTGATTGAAATTAGCGTTCTTGCGCGGGTAAATGGCTTTAAAATAGCAGGTTGTGGTCTTACTCGCGGGAATTCACTACCCTTCAAGGGTATGATTGCAGAGAAGACTTTATGGCAGAAACGATCATTGAGCAGATTCAGTCGTTGAGACGCGGCACGGTTGAGATCTTCACCGAAGCCGAACTGGCTCAGAAGCTCACCGTCGCGGTGAAAACAGGTAAGCAACTGCGCATCAAGCTCGGGCTGGATCCTACCAGCCCGGACATACACTTAGGCCACACGGTCGTTTTGCGAAAGATGCGACAGTTCCAGGATCTGGGCCACAAAGCCGTGCTTATTATTGGCGACTACACCGCACGGATAGGCGATCCAACGGGGCAAAACAGCACCAGACCGATACTGTCGGCCGAGCAGATCGAGCAAAACGCCAGGACATACTTCGAGCAGGCCGGGAAGATCCTCGATACTTGCGAAGAAAAACTCGAAACCAGATACAACGGCGAGTGGCTCGCGAAACTCAGCTTGATCGAGCTGATTCAATTGGCCGCAAAGAAGACGGTTGCCCAGATGCTCCAGCGCGACACGTTCAAGAAACGCCTGCAAGCTGAGGTTGACGTATACACCCACGAATTCCTCTACCCGCTGATGCAGGGCTACGATTCGGTCATGATAGACAGCGACGTCGAGCTCGGCGGCACAGACCAGACCTTCAACAACCTCGTGGGCCGCGATATCCAGAAGGGTTACGACCAGCAGCCGCAGGTCGTGATTACGATGCCCATCCTGGTGGGGTTGGACGGTCAGGAGAAAATGAGCAAGTCCAAGGGTAATTATATCGGCGTAACGGATGAACCCAACGACATGTTCGGCAAGGTAATGAGCATCTCCGACGAGATGATGGAAAACTATTTCACGCTGCTGACGAGCCTTCCAGCAGAAGAAATTGCCGAGATCGTCAACCCCGACAGGACGCATCCCAAGCAGGCCAAGGTCCTGTTGGGCAAAATGATCGTCGCCCAGTTCCACGGCGAGAAGGCTGCTGAATCGGCCGCCGCCGAATTCGACAAGGTCTTCGCCCGGGGCCAGCTGCCCGACGAGATCGTCGAGGTTGGGATAGCCGCTGGACCAATCGCCGCCAGCAAGCTTCTGCTTCACTGCAAACTCGTATCAAGCGGCGGCGAAGCCAAAAGAATGATAAAGCAGTCCGCGGCAAGCATAGACGGCGAGAAGTTGAGCGACCCGAACGCCGAGATCACCCCCAAAGACGGAACGGTAATCCGCGTCGGTAAGAGGAAATTCGCGAAGCTTAAGGTCCTCTCTTAAAAAAACGTGCACTTGACTTTTTCCAAGGTTATAATACACACGATATGGAACTGCCAAAACTCGAAAAACCTGAGAAGTATGTCGGTCTCTACATCTTCGATTTCGGCGATCACACCGGCATCGGTTTTACCGCGCAGGAAGTAGCTGAACTTCTGGAGAGCAAAAAGTACGCCGGCGGCAAGGTCTACAAGATTCACAGGGCATATCCCGACGGCAAGCTCGAACTAAAGGGCGTACCTGCCGAGACCTTCGAACTTGAGGCCGGGATGTTCTTCTATTCTATCGATCGCGAGGACAGCGAGCGTGATTTCAAACGGCTTGTCGATCTGGCGGTCACGGCCGCCCCGCCCTGCCGGGCCAAGGTCCATCTGGCCAGGGTCGATGACGAGAGCTTCGTGGTCGCTTTGATCTACCCGGCCGAGTACGACGAGGAGGTAAGCTCATGGCTTCTGGTCGGCGATTACGAAGCGAGCGGCGCCGCCGAAGGTGGTGTCGGCGCAGTCCAGAGGTACTATGATCGTGACGCCGAGATTCTGGACAGGCATCAGTTGTTCGCCAAATCGCAATCGCCGAGCAGGACGGGAGAGGAACTGCTGGCTTGCCTGAAGATGGCCGTTCAAAGATAGCTCAGGGCAGCCTTTGGCCGCAACCAACATATCAACTACGAAAGACGCTAAATGTCGCAAAATAGAAGAGTCGAGCATTCTTCCGCGTTTTTCCGCGTGTTTTGTAGTTAAGAAAAATGGCGTGCCCATTGTGAGTATGCGCTTTCGTGGAAAGATGAATTCACTTTTTGGCCTGCTTGCCGGCGGGTTGTTGTCACTCTTCGGCCGCAGGCCCGGCAAGCCTGGGCTCGACGATCTCAAACGTGCCGACTTCACGACGAGCACGCAGCGTTTGGGGATTCGCTTCGGCGAAAGGATCCGTGATGTCTTTCGGTTCAAATGGCTGAAGGCCTCTCGCGGTACATCGGCTGGCCGCTGTGCCCACCCCGACCAAAACAGAGAGTCTGATCGTACTGAATACAAGGAAGACGCTTAGTGAGCTAGAACGATCATAGCGATATTCGAAAACCTTTTTTAGGATCGCAGCGCTATCATGGCTGAGTTTCGTGCCCATCCGCCGCCTGGAGATGAACCTGTACTGAGCGAGAATGCCCTTGAGGTTCTCCGCAGCAGGTATCTGGTCAAGGACCGCCGGGGCAAGTGTATCGAGACGCCGGCACAGCTTTTCAGCCGCCTGGCGTCGTCGGTAGCCGAAGTGGAAGCGGCATACGGTGCCGGCCGCAGCGAGGTCAAACAGTGGCACAAGAGATATTATGACTTGATGGCGTCGCTGGATTTTCTGCCCAACTCGCCGGCTCTTATGAACGCACAGAGGCGCGGAACGCTCAGCGCCTGCTTTGTCCTGCCGATCGCCGACAGCATAGAAGGGATATTCGAGACGGTCAAACAGACGGCCCTGATTCAGAAGGCAGGCGGCGGGACGGGATTTTCCTTCGACAGGCTCAGGCCCACCGGCGACCGCGTTGCCTCCAGCGGCGGTACAACGTCTGGGCCCATCAGCTTCTGGCGCGTCTTTTCCGAGACGACCAACGCGATTCAGCAGGGCGCGTTTCGCCGCGGGGCAAACATGGGGATGATGAGCGTCGGCCATCCCGACATATTGAGATTTCTGCACGCCAAGCAGAATCTTAAGGCCTTCACGAATTTCAACATTTCCGTCAAGATCACCGATGGCTGGATGAGCAAGCTGCTCAAGTCCGGTAAGGCTCTGCACATTGTTGTCAATCCCCGCACAAAAAAGCAGTTCTTACTGCCGCGTCGAATCGACCGTGCAAACTACACGATAGACGATCTGCGCGAAATCGCTGGCGCCGGTAAAGTCACCGACAGGTCGGCGGGACAATTCTATACAGTCGGTGACATGTGGAAACTGATAGTGAAATGCGCCCACAAGACAGGCGAGCCCGGCATCGTCTTCATCGACCGAATCAACCGTGACAATCCTACTCCTTCGCTGGGCCCGATAGAAGCGACCAATCCCTGCGGCGAACAGCCGCTGCTGGACTATGAGGCCTGCACGCTGGGTAGTATTAACGTCGCGCAATTCGTGAGGGCTACCGGCGACGGCCCAGGCATGGATTGGCCCAGACTTGCCGGAACAGTCACATTGGCCGTGCGATTCCTGGACAACATAGTGGATGCATGCAATTATCCTCTCGCCGACACTCAGCGCCTCGCGCAGGCAAATCGCAAGATCGGACTGGGGGTGATGGGCTTCGCCGACTGCCTGTTCGCCCTTGGAATACGTTACGATTCGCACAAAGGCGTGGAGTTCGGCGCTTCACTGATGAAGTTCATCAACGATAATGCCCGCAAGGCCAGCGGCGAGCTCGCCCGCCTGCGAGGGCCTTTCCCAAACTGGAGCCGCAGCATTTGGAAAACCAGGTACAAAAGACAAGTTCGCAATGCCTCTCTTACGTGCGCAGCTCCAACCGGGACAATCAGCATCATCGCCAACTGCTCGTGCGGCATCGAACCGGTCTATTCACTGGTGTTTGTCCGTCAGGTCCTGGACGGCGCGAGAATGCTGCAGGTAAATCCGCTCTTTAAGCAAATTGCTTCCGAACGCCGTTGCTACAGCAGCAAGCTCGAAAGAAAGATTGCCAGGACGGGCAGCATCCAGAAACTGACCGAGGTCCCCGCCTCCGTTCGCCGGCTCTTCAAGGCAGCCTACGACATCGAGCCACAGTGGCATATCAGAATGCAGGCGGCGTTCCAGCAGCATTGTGACGCTGCGGTAAGTAAGACCATAAACCTCAACAAGAAGGCCGCGCCGGCCGCCGTCGACAAGGCCTACAGACTGGCCTATCGACTCGGCTGCAAAGGAGTCACTGTCTATCGGCGAGGCAGCCGCGAGCAAGAGCCAATGAGCCTGTACTGAGCAATCCACTGTCGGACCATGAGACTATGCCTGTTTGGAACTTACCCTTGACCGCCGAGCCCGCAGAGAACGCCGAGAGCTATTGGCAAGGCTGTGTCCTTTCTGCAGCGTACAGCGAGGCGATTTCTGCTTTTCTAAAGCACTGTTGTGTGGAGGCACCACCTGAGAGCTAGACCGTGCTCGTCAAGTGTAATAGGTAGATTCGGAACTACAACAAACTCCTTGGGCCCTCGCGCACAAATATTGATGCTCCTTCTTGATTCTTGTTGATAAGAAGGCCATAAAAAGCGAACATTTTGTTGAACTGGACTATTGACGGGTTTTGTGTAAATCTCAGATGAAGACCGTTGACACGATTTTGTTTCTTGTTTCGCTTTGCAGCACGGTGAGTCTTGCCGGCGCCGGCGGGCCGGTGGCCGAAGAACTCGTCTTTCGCGGGGCGAGCGATGCCTCGGCTGCGGTCGCTTTGGCCGAGGATATGTTCATCGTCGCCGACGATGAGAACAATGTCCTGAGGGTCTACCGAACGGGCCGGGCAGGCTCACCCGTCTTCTCGTACGACCTGACGGCATTTCTTGGGATCGATCCCGAGCATCCGGAGGCGGACATCGAGGGGGCGACGAAAATCGGCAGCCGTATCTATTGGATTACTTCCCACGGCAGGAATAAGGACGGCAAGATGAGGCCCAACCGGTATCGCTTTTTCGCAACCGATGTTCACGTCGAGAACAGTCGCGTGACCGTGCGCCCTGTGGGCACGCCCTTCAGTAGGCTGGTGTATGAGCTCCTAAGAACCAAGACCGCCGGTCGTCTCGGGCTGGCAGAAGCGACTCGTTTCGGCGCCGATCTGAAGAAGAGGGATCGCGAGAAGCTCGCTCCGAAGGCCGATGGGCTCAACATTGAGGCACTTTGCGGCTCGCCGGACGGCAGGATCATCTACATCGGCTTTAGAAATCCCAGGGTGGGCCGCCGAGGGATTGTTGTGCCGCTGCGCAATGCCGACAGCGTAGTCGAACACAGCGAAGTGCCCGTCTTTGACGAACCGATTCTGTGGGATCTGGGCAAACTGGGAATAAGGAGCATGGAATACTCCCGCTTCCATGAAGAGTACTTCATTATTGCGGGCAGCTTCGACGAGAATGATGAGTATGCTTTGTACCGCTGGTCGGGGGGCCGAAGATGGGCGCCCAAGCTGGTCCGGGAACTAATTTCGGATAGAGTCAGATTCACGCCCGAGGCGCTGGTGCCGTTCGAAGATTCGGGCAGGTTGTTGCTTCTCAGCGACGATGGTTCGCTTGAGATCAAGGTTGACGGGCCCGCGGATTGTCTGGAAGGCGAGTATCGCAGCGACGGGAAGTGCCT
>LJTR01000405.1 GCA_001303465.1 Phycisphaerae bacterium SG8_4 | reverse complement strand
AAAGATGCCGGATTTATGTGACGGCGGGAATACTGGTTTTCTTGAGTTTCGTCGCCGCAGTGATAACCTTTGCGCAGGTTGCAGACAGGGCACAAATCCAGGAGGAATTTCGCAGACGCCTGAGCGAGTCCGATGGGGTATCTGTATACGTGAGCGTCATTGCGAAGGAAAAGTCCGAAGAAGAATCTATGACGAGTCAACTGCAGGAGGATGTCGAAGGGCTACTGGAGGATTCCGAGATAAAGATTATAACGGAAGAGGATTTGGAATACACTCCCGGCCGGCCTCGCCTGGGAGTATATCTTGTAATGTATCAAGAGCCCAGGCTCAAAGGTGTGTATCTTTTTTCTTTTCGGGTGGTCCATTTCGAAGATGCATCTCTGGCGAGAAACTACAAATTTGCCGAGGGCATCTGCTGGGACAGCGGCCTGTATATAGGCAGGGAAAGAACATCCGTGATGAGAGGAGTCGTCAAAACTCACGTTCGCAAGTACATAAATGACTACCTTGGAGCCAATCCGAAGCCACCGAAGCGAGAAAAACAAGAGCAGATCAGATACTGATATAGTTTATTCCGCTAATTATACTGATCCTGATTGAAAACTCCCGTTCTTGCGCGGGCAAGCGGCTTTAAAACAAGAGGTTATGGTTTAGCTCGCGGGAATTTACTACCCTGAAGGGTATATTTCTTAGTTTTTCGCTTGACCTATGACCAAACGTCAGTTAATAGTCTCATTTGGTGTTTGACAGGATTACAGGATCATCATGTTTATCCTGTCTGAACAAAGCTCTTTGACAAGAAGATATTTCAATTACAGGTCCTGGGCTTTTTTTGCCCTGGGATAGTCAAATGGGAACGCGGTTAAAATCCGCGACGGTCGCGCCGCTGTGAGCGCCTGTTCCGATTTTTGACAGGAGGATTTACTTGATAATTAATCGTTGTCAATCCTGTTATCCTGTCGAAATCTCGAGTCGGAAATCCGAGAGACGTTTGTCCACTATCCGCAGCCGAGTCTGCGGCGGATGGGAAGGAGTCTTGAGGTAAGACGCAAGTCAGAAAACCTGCCTGCAATTGCACTTTTGTTGTGTTCTCGCGATTTGGAACGTGTATGTGATTCCATTGCCATGTTTTAGTCGGCTGTGGTTTTAGTTTTGGCTGAATGATTAAGAGCCGCCGTTTCCCTCGTGGGAGCGGCGGTTTTTTATTGTCCCTATGGTACACCTAAGGTGGAGCCCTCGCGACAAGGGCCGGCAAGAACGAAAGGAGGCACTCAGAATGACAATGCGATACCGACATTATATTTGTGTTCTGGCTTCGTAGGATGTGGTGAGCAACAAATGCAACTAAGAGCGAGCAACTGTGCTCTGGACTGGAGGATGTACTATGGCATTTGGGAGATTGATGAGATTCGGGAATCTGATTTGTATGATCACGATTCTGGTGGCCGGCGTTGCGCGCGGCGATATCGCAGATTTTGAAGATCTGGTTTTAACGGGCGAGTCCTACTGGAACGGCTCGGACGAATCGGGCGGCTTCGCCAGCGGGGGCGCATACTTTAGCAACAGCTACAACGCCGACTGGGGCTCATGGGACGGCTTTGCCTATTCCAACGCCACCGACGCCGCCACACAAGGGACAGTGGCGCAGTACAACGCCATCTCCGGAGCCGGCCAAGGCGGCTCGGCTAATTACGCGATCGGCTACGTCGGCTGGGCCTCGCCGCCGACCGTTACGTTGAGCAGCCCAGCCGTAGTGGACGGTCTGTACGTGACCAATTGCAGCTACCCTTACCACGCTATGCAGAACGGAGATCTCTTCTCCAAGAAGTTCGGCGGGGCTACCGGCGACGATCCGGATTTCTTTCTGCTGACGATAACGGGCAAAGACACCGGCGGGGCCGTGACCGGCGCGGTCGATTTCTACCTGGCCGATTATCGCTCGGCCGACAACAGCGCCGATTACATCGTCGATACGTGGCAATACGTTGATTTGACTTCGCTCGGAGTGGTCGAGACTCTGGAGTTCACGCTCAGTTCCAGTGATGTAGGTGATTGGGGAATGAACACCCCGGCGTACTTCGCGATAGACACGCTCGTGGGCCAGGCGGCCGCCGGCCGCACGGGTCCCTACACCGAGGCCGGCATAAACGGCTACGTAGATCCCAACAACGGCTGGACCCACGCCGATCCAGAGGATCCAAACGCGGTGATAAATCCGATATTCCGCGGCTGGGCGACGGAGGTCGTCAGCTATGAGCCGGCGCCGGGGCTGGACGGGCAATGGACCGATCCGAGCATGGCTCTGGGTCCGGCTACTGGCAGTAACATAGACATAGTCAGCCTGGGACATCTGAACAGCCAGCAGATCAGCCAGGGCGCAGCGCCGGGGCAGATAACCCTCTCATTCGCCGAACCGATTCGCCAGGGCGCCGGCTACGATTTTGTGGTGTTCGAAAATGGCTTTGTCTCAAACATAGATACCCAGGCCGGCTCGCTCGCGGGCCAGATGTTCGCCGAGCTTGCGTACGTCGAGGTATCCTCGAACGGCGTCGATTTCGCCCGTTTTCCCTCTGTGTCCTTGACTGAGGAGCTTGTGGGCCGCTACGGCACTATCGAGATCAGCAACGTGCATAATCTGGCCGGCAAGCATCCCAACGCCGGCGGTATCTGCACCGGTACGCCGTTCGACTTGAAAGAGATCGCCAGCGATCCGGACGTAGTCTCCGGCCTGGTGAACATAAACGACGTCAGGTATGTACGAATCGTGGATGTGCCGGGCAGCGGAGATTTTCATGATGACGCCGCGCGGAGCACAGATCCCGGCACCTGGCCTGTCTGGGATTTCTATGCGGATAGCCATCCGATCTACGACGCCTGGGATGCATCCACGGCACCGGACCCTTCGGGTGGATTTGATCTGGAAGCGGTAGGCGTTCTGAGAGAACAGGTCCATGCCGCCGACATCGATCTTAACGGTGTGGTCGATGCGGCCGATTTTGAATTGCTCATCTCGGCGCTGGACAGTCACTTCGGCGAGCCTGGGTGGATGGCAAGGTGCGATCTGGCCGAGCCCAGGGACCTGATAGTCGACATTGTCGATTTTGACGTCCTTGTCGATCAATGGCACAACGCAGAACAATGGCGTAAATGACAGCGGATAGTAGATAGCGGACAGCGTACAGGAGACGAAGAGCTGCGATCGGCTAAACGCTGTACGCTATACGCTCGAATTCGGATTATTATGTGTGACAGAAAAACAAGGGCGTTCACGGTGACCGAACTGCTGGTCGCGATATCGGTCATCGCCATACTCATGGCGATACTGATGCCGGTTCTCGGGGCGGCGCGATCCGAAAGCCGCGCACTGGCCTGCAAGTCGAATCTTCGTCAGCTCCTGTTGGCAAGCATCGGCTACGCCACCGAGAACGACGGCTCGTATGTGCCGGCCGCCAGTGACATGTGGGACAGCCCAGGACTGGCCCGCTGGCACGGGCGCAGGGACACTGTAGACGATTCGTTCGATCCGCTCAGAGGGCCTTTGGCGGGATACCTAGCCGACGGCCGGGTCAAGGAGTGTCCCGCCAAAGTGGACTTTGTGAAGGGCCGCAACTGGACTGCGAATTTCGAGCAGGGCTGCGGCGGCTACGGTTATAACATGACGTATATTGGCAGTCGCCTCTGGCAGGGCGGGACCAGCAGCATCCAGGACTGGCAGGATTCCTACGCCAAGACGACGCGGATGGCGGAGATTGCCTCACCCGGCGAGACTGTTATGTTTGCCGACACCGCGATGGCCAAGGGCGGCAGGTCCCTGATCGAATACTCGTTTGTCGAGCCGCCTTTTGCTGTGTATAACGGCCGGCCGATGACGGGCTTTTACTTGTCGCCGTCCATTCATTTTCGCCATAGAGACTGGGCAAATATCGGCTGGGCCGACGGGCATGTCGAGACGCACAGGATGGCCGAAGTTGACGAGGCCAACGTCTACGGCGTCGACTCGGCCCAAATGGAATTGGGCTGGTTCGAGCCGGTGGATAACAGCCCGTACGATTTGAAGTGAAAGGGCAAAGCTGTGAAGGAAAAGGTGTTACTGGCCTGGAGTGGAGGCAAAGACGCAGCGCTAGCTCTTCACGAACTTCGCAAGAGCGGCCAGTATGAAGTGACGGCCCTGCTGACGACGATAACACGGGATTATGACAGAGTCTGCATGCACGGTGTGCGAAGCATCCTGCTCGAACAACAGGCCGAATCACTAGGCCTGCCTGTCGAGACGATGTTCATCTCGAAGAATGCTTCGAACGAAGAATATGAATCAAGCATGCGTCAGATCCTTGAAAAATACCAGGCCCAAGGTGTCTGCGGTGTCGTTTTCGGAGACATCTTCCTTCAAGACTTGAGGCAGTATCGAGAGGAGAGACTTTCTCAAATAGGAATGAAGGGTCTTTTCCCGATATGGAAAAGAGATACCGCCGAGCTTGCCTGCACGTTCATTGACTTGGGTTTCCAGGCAGTCGTGACCTGCGCTGATTCTAATCTTCTCGACAGCACGCTTGTGGGCAGGCCCTTCGACGAGCAATTCCTCTCAATGCTGCCGGAGGCGGTCGATCCATGTGGCGAAAACGGAGAATTTCACTCGTTCGTATGCGACGGGCCGATGTTCCAGCAACAGATTCCACATGCAACCGGCGAGGTCGTTTTGCGCGAGAACGGTTTTTACTATTGCGATCTGGTGCCGGCCGCGATAGCAAGCAAGAGATAATCGACAAGGGGCCCACACCGAAATAAATCGGCATAGGCCCCGAAATTGCCTGTAATGCAAAGCCTCATCGTCGTCACTGTGAGGCTCACAGCAAGCACGCCTGTCAACGCTGCTTAGTCGATTCTGGAAATCACGATAGCGTCCAGGAGCGCACCATCTTCACGACGAGCGATCTCCAAAGTATACGTCCCGGCCGGCAGCGTCCAGTTCGCCGTCTGGCCGGCGTGGTCGCCGCTGAATACGTCTTCCCAGTGCCAGTAGTCTCCGTCCGGTGGATCGGACCACCTCACCCAGCCGGTGCCGGGATTGTCAGGGTCTTCGCCCGGAGTCAGATCGGTGGCGCCCAAGATTCGGACCCAGAAGGAATCGCCGGCCGGAATAATCACGCGACCTGTGACCTTGTAGACTCCGCCCTGCACGGTGAAGCTATAGGTGGCGACGCCGTCCGCAGGTGGAGTGTCGGATTCGTTG
>LJTR01000404.1 GCA_001303465.1 Phycisphaerae bacterium SG8_4 | reverse complement strand
TGGTGAAGAAGGGCTACGCCGACAGAATCATGCTCTCTCACGATGCCGTAGCCGTGTGGCTCGGGAGACCTTTTACCTGGCCTGAGGAATGGAAATCGATGGTGGAGAACTGCTATCCGACCTACATACACAAAAAGTTCATCCCGAAGATGAAAGCAGCAGGAGTAACCGATGCCCAGATCAAGACGATGCTCGTAGAAAATCCGCGGCGGTATTTCATGGGTATATAGAGTCTTAGGAAAGCCCCGCAGATGTCGAGAAGAAAGGGGCTCTGAAGATTGTATCGGCTTCTCGACGAAAGTAAAGGCGTTCACGTGGACATCACCTCCACTACGAGAATACACAAAACGTAGCATGAATGGACACGCATCATTCTGATGAGAAAGGAGAAAAAAAATGCGAGTTTTTCGAATGGCATCTTTTTCAGTCTTGCTCCTGTCGTGCGTATTTTGGGCCTTCGCCAGCACTGAAGGGCAAAGCGTTTATCAGACCGAGATTGAAGCCGAACTGACGTTTCTGGAAAAAGCACGCGGTGAAAATCCCGATCTCGATACCCTGCTCAGTGAATCAATCTTAAAAGAGATAACCGGAACAGGCGACATACGTGAAGTACTACGACGTTATCTACAGGGTAGGGAAGAATCAACTAAAGAGTGGGAAAAGCAGCAGGCGTCTATTCAAAAAATGGTCAATTGGGGCCAGACGGCTTACCTGGAGATCTTGCCTCTCGTGGAGTTTTATGCGAGTCGGCAGGATCTAAAGACAGAAGCTGCCGTCTCTTATCTTATCAAGACGGAAAAGAACACAATCCTTTTTGACCTGGGAAGGAACGCGGAGAATGGCGATCCATCCCCCCTGCTATACAACATGGAGAAACTTGGTGTTTCTCTTGAAGATGTGGACACCATCGTAATTTCACATAACCATGACGACCATACGGGGGGAGGTGAGTGGAGTCGCCAGAAAACCTTCTCTGCAACCGCGACACAGATACCATTGGGAAACAAGAAGGTCTATACACCTATTCCCATGACCTATCCAGGGCTCGAGCCTATCTGCTCGACAAAGCCGATTCGTGTGGCTCAGGGTGTTGCGACTACGGGGGTAATAACGAATCAGTTGTTCTTCCTTGGACGAATCGAAGAGCAAGCCCTGGCGGTGAACGTTTCAGGCAAAGGTATTGTGTTAATTGCTGGATGTGGGCATCAGACCTTGTCCAGAATTATAGACCGGGCTGAAGCGCTATTTGACCAGCCTATATACGGGCTAATCGGCGGGCTTCATTACGCGGTTACAGGTTCCAGGGGAAGCTGGAAGGGAATTGGGGTGCATCGGTATGTCGGTACCGGCAGGGTGCCCTGGAGACCTTACACGCTCGAGGACGTAAGGCATAAAATAGAAATGCTCAAGGCGCGGAATCCGCAACTTGTGGGGCTTTCGCCACACGACAGCTGTGATGGTGCTATGGCTCAATTTCGTCAAGCTTTCGGAGACGCTTATCGATACGTCGAAGTGGGAAAGAAGATCTCCATCAATTGAGAGTCATCTGCCAACACGGATTAGTTTTCGTGACATATTTGTCTGCGCACAATAAGTCCGTCAAGAACTACAAAGTATTCAGATCTTCAATGATACTGACGTTTCTCTCGGATTCGGCAAATACAAAACCGGCATTCGCCGTGACAAAACGGAGACAAAACATCATCCAAAATCAGAGTGATTTTCAGCCTCCGACAAATGCCTGAACATGGCTACCTGGAAATTGTTGATGCACTCGGCGTATGGTATAGTGTTCCCGACTGAAGATTTCCGTTTTGCGCAGGTATGTGGCTTGACAATACAGTGTTCCCGACCCAAAATTTCCGTTCTTGCGTGGGTAACTTGTGCCATAGGTAGTGGCCTCACAATAGGACGTTATGCTGTTGCTCGTGAGAATTTACTACCCTCAAGGGTATAACAGGTTATGGTTTTGCCCGCGGGAATTTGCTACTCTGAAGGGTGTAACATTTCGCTGTCGTGCTTGCGACGAAAGACAAGACCGGCAGAGCGTACAGTGATGAATCGACAGATTTCCGCCAGAAAGAGGTTAGCTATGCAATCCAGAATATCCGTTTGTTGTACCACGTTTCTTGTTGCTGTTTGTATCCATGCATTGGGTTCAGTTGCGATCGGCCAAAACGTTTCGCTGAGCGAGTCCTATCCGAAACAGAAGCTCGGGGAAATCCTGATCCCTCGTGCCGAATGGCGACCATTCGCAAGGGCGAAAGACCGCCCCGCCTGGGCGGCGATCTCCGGGCCAATCCGCGAAAAATTTGTTACGCTCGGGCAAGAGTTTCTTGGCAAAGACGTTCCCAACCTCCCGGCTACCCTCTATCTCGAGTACAGGTACACCGGCAACCGTAGCAATTACGAGAGCGTCTGGTCCGAACGACGCAAGATGCTTCACTGCCTCGTCCTGGCTGAATGCATGGAGGGCAAAGCCCGCTTTCTCGATGCCATCGCAAATGTGGTCTGGGCAATTTGCGAAGAATCCTCGTGGACCTTTCCCGCACACATTGGGGCGCAGAAAGCCGGTTCGGGGCTGCCGGATGTCACTGAGCCTGTCGTCGCTCTGTTCTCCGCTGAGACCGCCAGCTCGCTCGCCTGGACCGTTTATCTGCTCGAAGAGCAACTGGACAGCGTCTCGCCACAGATATGCAGCCGTACCGAACGAGAAATCGACCTGCGCATTTTGACTCCTTACCTTCAGCGCGACGATTTCGGCTGGATGGCTTTTCACGCCAGAAGTGACGGCAGGAGACCCAATAACTGGAACCCCTGGATCAATTCCAACGTCCTGGCTGCGACGCTGCTGATCGAAAAGGATGAAAACCGCCGGTTGGATTTGACACACAAGGTCCTGCGCTGTCTCGACAACTTCCTGGTCCCCTATCCTTCCGACGGCAGCTGCGACGAAGGCCCGAGCTACTGGGGGCGAGCAGGCGCGAGCGTCTTCGACAATCTCGAACTGCTTTACAGCGCAACCAACGAACGCCTGGATCTTTACGAAGACCCGGCGATCCGGGAGATCGGCAGATTCATATACAGGGCTCATATCGCGGGAGACTACTTTGCAAATGTCGGCGACTGCGACGCCCGTCTGGATATTCACCGCGATCTCGTTTTCCGATACGGACGGCGCATCGGTGACAGGAAGATGGAGGACCTTGCTACCTTCGGCCTGGACGAGCAGGAGTTACTCGCCGACGAAAGGAGTTTCGGCTCGCTCGGGCGGATGCTGTATGAGCTGTTCAACCTGCCCAATCTGCTTGCAGCCGGATCGACCTCTCAACCTCTCGTACGCGACGTATGGCTCGGCCACGAGGACATGCAGCTAATGGCGGCGCGGGACAAGGAAGGTTCGTCTGAAGGTCTCTACGTCGCCTGCTGGGCGAGCCACAACGGCCAGAGCCATAACCACAACGACGTCGGCAACTTCATCATCTTCGCCGACGGCCGCCCCTTTATAATCGACATCGGCAGGCCGACATACACCAGACAAACCTTCAGCAGCAGCCGGTACGAAATCCCCGAAATGCAGTCGGCTTTTCACAATCTCCCGACGATCAACGGCGTCATGCAGCAGGACGGAAGGCAATATGCCGCCAAGGATGTGCAATACAAGCTGAACGAGGACGGCGCCTGGTTGCGAATGGACATCGCTCAGGCCTATCCTGACAAAGCCGGTGTAAAGACCTGGGTCCGTACGGTCAGTCTCAACCGCGTCAAGGACGTTCAGGTGAATGACTCTTTCTCCCTGAAACAGGCCTCACAGAACATTACCCAGAATCTCATTACGCCCTGCGAGGTTATTCTCAACGATCCGGGAAGACTTGTTCTGAAGGACCCCGCCGGAGGCATCGAGCTTGGCGTCCAGTACGATCGTGACATTCTTACGGCTCAAGTCGAAAGCATCACTCCGACCGACGAAAAGCTCGCGAAGATATGGGGGCCACACATGTACAGAATTCTGCTGAAGCCGAAGTCGGCGACAGAGACGGCCACCTGGACTTTACGCTTCTCAAAATAAGGGAGTGTAGAATGGGAGAATCCACTCAAACCAGACGTGAATTTGCTACGACTATCCTGGCCGCAGTTCTGCTCGGCCTGGCTCTGAACGGCACTGCGTTTGCTCGGGCCGCCGATCGTCCGAACGTCGTCGTTATCTTGGCCGACGACCTTGGGTACGGCGATCTAAGCTGCTATGGGGCGACCAAGGTCCGCACGCCGAACATTGACAGGCTGGCCGAGCAGGGAATTCGCTTCACCGATGCTCATTCGCCCGCGTCGGTCTGCACACCTACGCGATACAATCTCCTGACCGGGCGCTACGCCTGGCGCACCTGGGCCTCATCGTCATGCGTGTGGTCAAATGACCCGTTACTGATCGATCCCGACCGATTCACTTTGCCCGATCTGCTCAAGGAACAGGGATATCACACGGCTTGCGTCGGAAAATGGCACCTTGGATTCGGCGAGCCGGGAATGCCCGGCTGGGACGACGTCCTGGGACCCGACTACAATCGCGAGCTTCGACCCGGGCCGTGTGAAGTTGGCTTCGACTATTTCTGGGGCATTCCTCACGTGGGCCAGTTGCCTCACGTCATAATAGAAAATCATAGCGTCCTCGGGTTGACGCCCGACGATCCGATACGAATGCTGCCCGACAAGCGGCCTGGTTTCGAGAAGAACTATCTCGAAAGGCCCCGGCTGGGGCTCGCAACTGCCCTCGGCGTCGAGGGCGGACGCAGCGCCCGCTATCAACATGAAGAACTCGCAATCATGATGACCGAAAAAGCGGTCGACTGGGTCAAAGAACAATCGGCCGATCAGCCGTTCTTCCTCTATTTCGCGCATCGCAATATCCATGGGCCAATTCGTCCGAACGCGCGGTTCAGGGGCAGAAGTTCGATCGGCGCATACGGTGATTTTCTTCTCGAACTCGATTGGTCCGTCGGAGAGCTGCTTGACGCGCTCGAAAAGAAAGGGCTAGCGGAAAATACCCTGGTCATGTTCTCCAGTGACAACGGTGCGATTCAGACCTACCGTGAGGTTGTCAAATCGGCCACGATTAAGGGCCACAAGCTCAACGGTCCACTCCGCGGCCAGAAGACCGACGTGTACGAAGGCGGCACGCGTGTGCCGCTGATCGCCCGCTGGCCGGGCAGGATCCGCGCCGGTTCGAAGAGCGAGGCGCTG
>LJTR01000403.1 GCA_001303465.1 Phycisphaerae bacterium SG8_4 | reverse complement strand
CTTCGGGTGACAAGATACAGGCGGCGGTATGTTGAGCGGTGGATTCTGACCTACAAGCGCAGTCCGTATGCGACAGATTTCGAAAATTTTGAAAAGATTCATCCGCCAGTGGGCCACTTTTGGGCTGATCCTTGCGTCGTGCAACATGATGACCAATTGTATCTGTTTTTCGAGGAAGCTGATATTGCGACGGGCAAAGGGCACATCGCTGCAGCCACTCTAGATGGCGATGGCCGGCCCGTCGACATACGGACGGTCATTTTCGATCGGCATCACTTGTCGTACCCAATATTATTTCGATGGAAAGATCGCTTTTATCTCATTCCGGAAAGTGGCGACAATAGTCGTATAGATCTGTATGTATGTGATCAATTCCCGTATGAATGGCGCTTCCACTCGACACTGATCGACAACATTAACGGTTATGACGCCACGTTACTCGAGTATGCTGATCGTTGGTGGATGTTTGTCAATGTCCAGTCAGTTGAAGGCGCATCGACATGGGACGAGTTGCACATCTTCTTTTCCGATAGCCCAGTAAGCGATACTTGGACGGCTCATCGCCAAAATCCGGTGGTTAGTGACGTCAGGTCGGCACGACCAGCAGGACCAATTTTCTCGAGGGAAGGAAAGTTGGTCAGACCCTCCCAGAATTGCGCAAATCGATATGGTTACGGCTTGAATTTCTTTGAAATCGAGACGCTGACGCCAGAGAGTTATGAAGAGCGTGTCATCGAGCGCTTTGTGCCGGCCGAGAACAGCGAGTCTCTCGCCTGTCATCATTACTCATCGGCGGGCAATGTGACATTCAGTGATTCGATCGAGGCGACACGAAGATCCTAAAGCGATTTCAGCCGCCTTCCGAGCTTACGAGCGGCGATTCGCGCACTGTCAACCAGCCAGGGAATCATGCCCGTAACCAGTGAGTCCGGATACACATTAATGCTAACGTCGACGACGTCGGTCGCGCCCCACCTGTATTTGTATGGTTCGCTGCCCCTCAGGAAATCATATGTCTGAAATTCCTCCTGAATCGCGCGCTCGATAACAGTGGCGAACAGGGCATTACCGGGGCTCAGTCCCGAATTTTCTGGCTCGATCCCTCCCATATAGTAGGAGACCGTATTTCCGTGTATAAAGTTGAGTGCTGCGCCAATGATTCGGCCATCGCTTTCCACAGCGTCCATCCAGGCCCGGCCGGTTTGCGCCATGTAGTCCGTCGCGTCATACATAAACTGGCAAAACCTCTCATCCTCGAGAGAGGATCTATCGCCCTTCGCAGCAAGTCGTGCGCGATTGAGCCGAATAAGCGCTTCGACAAAAGCTTCAGTGTTAAGGTTTTCATATCGTCTAAAAGCCGTGTCCTCTGCCTGAAGAACCTTTCTATGTTGTCTGCGAATCTGTGAGCGAAAGTTCTTACTGAGGCCGAGATAGAATTCTTCAACTGAACCTGGCAGTTGGGTGGCGGGGCACGGCGACAGGCCAACAATGGTGTGGCGACGTCGCGAACGCCCCAAACTGGACGCAATATTCTGGGGCAGTTGGTCCAATGTCCCCAGGTTTGCGAGACAGAAACGCTGGTCTTTCTTGAAGCTGGACGCGATTCCCTGGGCAATTAAATCCGGAAGATTTCGATGCAATTCGGGGCGATGAATGGCACCGAGGTGATCGGAGCTATCGGGTCCATATCCACAGGTATTTATCCATGGGATACGATTGCCGGGCCGCTTGACGAGCGGGAGCAGAAGGGCGAGCCTACCCGACTCATCGCGGCCTTCCAGGATGCGTAATTCATGGGGCCCCGCCAGATGGCGCAACCAGGCGTCGGTCCAGCCCCAAGTAAGAAACGGACTGTGAGCGGCATTCGAATTGAAGAGTGTTTCCCACTCCGGCTGAAGTGCCGTGAATTCTTCCACTGTCGTGGCTAAGTTCCATCGGCATTGAATTGTGTCAGTCATGGTCTGGGGAATGCTTAGGCCCGGGTCCCTGCTTAGCTGCGACCTTGTCGTCTATTTTGCGGCAGTGGTTCCCGGTAATGGATTTCATCGCAGCAATATTAGTGTGTCCAAGCGGGCGTTACTATAACGTCTGTCATTAAATGAAAGCCTTTCCAACAGGGAGGGATTGCTACCAATCCTAACCTGACCACCGTTAAAATGATTGCACTTTGACGGACAAAACGATCCATTTCATGGGGCGTCGGTCAGGGTTCAAGCGCCGAGCTCAACCTGTTACCTGGATTGTGCCAGACTGAACATAGTCGCGGACGTCGTCATAACCCAGATGAACTGCAGACTGATGCACTCATTGGCGCATGTGTCACTGGCAGAATCAATGAGTGCTGGGTCAACCGCGCAAGAGCAGATTACGGTGGTGGAGGGGCAGATGACACTCTGAACTTGCTGGAAACGGCTGGCCACACAATTGGCGGAACCGAAAGATCTAGTATTCACGCGGGCCCGCGCGCTCAGTTCAATGGTAGAACATGAGCTTCCCAAACTTGGCGAAACCATGTTGCCGAAATCCCTCATCACCGCTCGGCAGGCGGGCGCGATTTCTGTAAGCTGATGTCGATCCTTAAGCCTGAAGGCACTGAACATAATTCGATGACGACGAAATGTCCGGGCCCCGAATAGCGATGAGGTTCGTCAATCCGAATGTGCCAAGGTAGAATGATTGACTGACCTTTGCGCCTCCGAAGAAACTCATAAAAGGCTTACAGACTAAACAATGGCTCGACACAAGGGCAAAAATATCATTAAGTCGACTGTGATGGGTACCAGGCAGTTGGCTTGGCGAGTTCTCGGACTAGGTTCGGCTCAAAGCAAGAGCTTCATCGGTCAACACGGGTGCATTCGCTGCGCTGCATCGTTCCTCGCTTGGAATCAGATCGATGGCGACTACCTGGAATTCGGTGTCTATCGCGGTAGTTCGTTTGCCGAGGCTTATCGAGCATTTTGGAACGAGAGGAGGAACGTACGAAATCACATCAGATCGCCGGAGGTTGAGCACTGGTATCAGTCCCGCCCTCGGTTCTTAGCCTTTGATTCTTTCAGTGGTCTGCCGGGCGGTGAGGCCGAGCGCCATGCTGATTATTCGGAAGGCGCATACAGTTGTACGGAAGACGTATTTCTCAGGAATATTAGGGACGCAGGAGTTGATTTGGCAGATGTCGTAACCCTGCCTGGGTTTTACGACCAGACACTGACGCCGGAGTCCAAGGCGCGACTGGGGCTCACGAAGGCATCATTGGTGATGATCGACTGTGACCTCTACGAAAGTACAGTTCCCGTACTAGCCTTCATTACGGACCTTGTCGCCCAGGGCACGATCATAATCTTTGACGACTGGTACCGGTATAAGGGCAGTCGGCAAAAGGGGGAACAGCGCGCGTGCCGAGAATGGCTTGAGATGAATCCGGACATCGAGTTGGAGAAGTTCTGGCAACAGGGGCCGCAGGCTGTTGCCTTTCTGGTTCACCGCGAAGAACCCGGAAACCAACGTATAGCACGATAGAGCTTCCCGCATTTGGGTGATACTTGGCAATGTCCGAACAGACCGATAAATCCACGATATTCGATCTCGTCATCGTCGGCGCGGGGTTTTGCGGGTCTGTTATTGGAATCAAAGGGCACGACCTGGGCCTGAATGTAAAGGTTCTCGACGCCAAACCGTATTATCCCAACCATTTTCGTGCGGAAAAGCTCGAAGATGACCAGTGCGAGGCATTGGAATCATTGGGTCTGCTCGACCGGATTCAGCCGGTAAGTTCCCCAACGATCGATGAAGTACACACCTTTACCGGGGACAGGGAGACCGTCAGCCGATATCGTCGTCATCGTGGTATCCATTATGCGGACACGGTTAATTCGTTGCGGGAGGCGCTCTTCGACCGCGGAATTCTCAACATTCGGACAGCTTCGGATATTCATGACGGTCCCGAAGCAAGCGAGGTGATATTGAATGGCCGCTCGAGCTTGCAGGCAAGGCTCGTCGTTGTCGCCTCAGGCATGGCGGCCCCGCTCCGAAGGGCACTAGAACTCACCAACTCAGGCACGGAAAGGCTCTCGTCGACAACGTTCGGCTTCGACATCGAGCCTGCATCAGGCGCCAACTTTCCCTTGCCAGCATTCAATTTTCGACCGGATACTTTTGTTAAAGGCCTGCAATACATCACTTTCTTTCCAGTAGGAGATAGAACCCGGGCGAATCTTTTTACCTGTTGGCAGCCTTCGGACGAGCACGCCCGGAAGCTCAAGCTCGATGTGTCGAAGGAAATTCGTAAGCTCTTTCCTAACATCGAGACCCACATAGGGCCCTTCCGTATCAGCAGTGAAGTCGAGTCATATTCGACACGTTACTACCGCCACGATGTCAGTCATCTGACCAGAACAGTGCTGGTAGGCGACGCTTTCCAATCTGTGAATCCTGCCAACGGAGTCGGGCTTAGCAAGTGCCTCACCGATGCCCAGGCCCTGTTAGAGAAGCTGCCAAGACTGGTTGAAGAACCCTCGGCGGGTGTGGATCTCAAGGCATATTATGGGAGCCCCCGGAAGCGCGAAGTCGATTGCGCCGCACTGAAGCGTTGGCGCTGGGCGAATGAACTGGCGACCAGCCAGTCTTTGCGAACACAGTTTAAGAAGATTCGTGTCGCCGCAAGGGGACATGTAAGAAACTTCCTCAACTAGCCAAGTGGAACCAGTTCGCTGGATCGTCGATATCGAGGGTCGCGGAAAAGAGCAGGGCATCGATTACTTCGTGGCCGACTATGTGAACGACGACCTTCCGACGGGGTTCGACGTCGTCGCGCTAGTCTAATACGACTACTGTGCGCTGGCGCCAGCGGATCGGGACAATCTGCTGAGAAAAATCCGGTCCGTTTTGAACCCAGGCGGCAAGCTCGTAATGGATGTGTTGACGGACAAGGCCTTCCGGGGCGTTTGCGAGCAGCTGGCGATCGAGGAGCGCCTGATGGGCGGGTTCTGGTCGGATGCGGACTATGTCGGGATTCATCGCACGTGGCGGAATGACGACTTGCTGCTGTCGCTCGACCACTACGTGATCATCGAGCCGGACGGCCAACCCGATCCGGTCCGAATCCACGATCATCCAGCCAGGGATATCCGCTCCGGGACCTGTGGGGTTGCCGTCGATGCGTTGGTATGATGCCCTTTCAGCCGGTTTTCGCGCGCTTGTCACGGCGGTGCGATGCCCGGAAATCCGACCCGGCCCGAGGCCTT